>NZ_JANRHB010000062.1:0-8620 GCF_024733855.1 Gordonia sp. GONU | reverse complement strand
CGCACGCCCGCCCACCCCGCAAACCCACCACCGATCGCCAAACTCACCACCCGCGCGGGTGGTGAGTTTGGCGAAAAGTGGTGGGTTTGCGGAGAGTGGGTCCAAACGGACTTGCCGTGCGTCTGAATACGTATGGAGATTCCCACCGATCCGTTCGGCCTGGTTCGGCGCGCGAGCATCGTCGGCCCCTACACCACTGACAAGGTTCTTCGGGGCAAGGTCGCATCGAAAGAGCTCCACCGACTGTGGCCCGGAGCGATGGCAGACTTCGCCGCGGTGGCCGAACTCGACGACGTCGAGAAACATCGCCTCACCGTCATCGCGGCAGCGAAGGCGGGCGATCCGAGTCGCATCTTCAGCCATGTCTCGGCGGCCGCGATGCACCGAGTGCCCCTGCTCTGGCCGGACCTCACCCGCGTCCACGTGACGTCGCCGAAAGTCGGCAAACTGAGTGCGCGTGTTGTTTGGCACCAGTGCGAGGTCGATCCCGAGGACGTCGAAGTCATCGACGGTGTGACCGTCACGTCGATCGAACGAACAGCCTGCGATGTCGCCCGTCTCGGGAACAGCCGCCAGGCACTCGTCGTGCTGGACGCCGCGCTCCGGAAGAAGGCCGATGCCGAACGAATGCAGGCGATCCTCGAGTCATGCCGCCGATTCAAAGGCGTCGAGATGCTGCGCCGCATGTTGCCGCATGCGAGTGCGTTGTCCGAAAGCGTCGGCGAATCTCTCAGTCGCGCAGTCATGCTCGAGTTCTCGGATCTGCCCGTCCCGCAACAGCAGGTCCGCATCGTCGACGATCGTGGCGAGTTCATCGCGCGCGTCGACTTCCTCCTGGCGAACAAGGTGATCGGGGAGTTCGACGGAATGGTCAAGTACAACGGCACCTTCGACGAGAAGCCGGCCTGGCAGATCATCGTGGACGAGAAGATCCGCGAGGACAAGCTGCGCGCGCAGGGTTACACGGTTGTCCGCTGGACGTGGCAGGATCTGCGCGACGAGGCCCGTTTCCATGCGACGCTCATTAAAGCGCTCCGCACCGCCGGGGAGGCCTGACACTCCACAAACCCACCACGGATCGCCGAACCCACCACCCTCGCGGGTGCTGGGTCTGGCGAAAAAGGGTGGATTTGCGGGGTGGCTACTGCGCGATGAACTTGTTGACGGTCCGGTTCAGGAAGTTCGGGATGAACTTGGCGGCGTTGCCGAGGAAGAGGGTCTGGGCGCCGACGGAGTAGCTGGTGCGGTGCAGCAGCTTGTCCTGGCGCGTGGGATGAACAGATTCCCAGACCTTCTCGGCGACCTGGTCCGGGGTGATGCGGATGCCCAGGGTCTTCGTGGATTTCGCGTCGTCGGCGGCCAGGGCGGTCTTCGCCCACAGCGGCCAGATGCTGACGACGCGGATGTCGTCGTGCTCCCACTCGAGTTCGAGGGCCTCGGTCAGTCCGCCGACGAAGAACTTGGTGGCGGAGTAGACCGCGATTCCGGGCTGGCCGTAGATCGCCGACGCCGACCCGATGTTCACCAAGTGCGCGCCCGGGGTCTTCTTCAGGTACGGGTGGGCGGCCTGTGCGCCCAGGGCGACACCGAGTGCGTCGATGTCGATCTGCCGCTTGATCTGCTCGGGCGTGATGGAGTCGATCCTGCCCGCGTGCAGGATGCCGGCGTTGTTGTCCAGGACGTCGAGGGTGCCACCGGTGTGCGAGGTGAACTCGGCCAGCGCGTCGGCCCACTGCTCCGGTTCACGGACGTCGAGCGTGCCCGTGATCCAGTCGGGATGGTCGGCCTTGACCTTCGCGAGAGCGTCGGTATCGACGTCGTAGACGCCGACGGTCCATCCATCGCGATCGAACCGTTCGGCAGTGGCGAGTCCTATCCCTGCCGCTCCGCCGGTGATGAAGATGGATGACATGCGTACTCCTACGGGGTAGTCGGTAGCGGCTCGATGGCGCTGACCTGCAAGAAGACTGTCCAGCACCGAACTTACCGGCCAGTATATTCATTGATTCGTTTACTGGGTCACAGTGCGGTGCTATCTTGACAACACACATTGTCATTACATCGATCATTGTCATGATCGACGTCGACCGGGAGGCGAGTTCGCATGACGGCCGCGATGGAACGAACCGAGAACGTCATCAGCATGCGTGACCAGGGCACCGAGGAGGTGTCAGCGCGTCTGCTGGCGTCGGCCGCCCGTCTCTCGCGCAATGCGATGACCGAGATCGACTGGTCCAAGCCGATGGACCCGACCAAGTACGGCTGCAGCCCGGAGTGGTCGTCGCTGTACGGCACCGACTACTGGGACGAACTCACCGAGGAGCAGCGGATCTCGGTGACGCGCCACGAGTTCGCGTCGATCATGAACATCGGGATCTGGTTCGAGATGATCCTGCAGGAGATGGTGATCCGCGATCAGTACCTCGGCGACTACCACGGCTCCGAGTTCCAGTTCGCGCTGACCGAGATCGCCGACGAGTGCCGACATTCGCTCATGTTCGCCAAGGCGTCGGAGAAGATGGTCGGCGCCTCTTACCGGCCGTCGAAGAAGGTCGCGCGCCTCGGCAACATCTTCATGCAGACCGCGAAGAACGAGGTCGCCTACGCCGGAATCCTGGTCGCCGAAGAGGTCCTGGACGTCTTCCAGCGCGGCTGCATGCGCGACGACCGGGTGCTCGATTTCATCCGCACGGTCAACGAGATCCACGTCCTCGAGGAGTCGCGCCACATGAAGTTCGCGCGTGAAGAGGTGCGCGAATCCCTCGAGGGTGTCAGCTGGGCGCGCCGCCAGTTCAGTGCGCTGACCGTGGCAATCGGTGCGTACTACATCGTCACGAGTCTCGTGCAGGGCCAGGCCTTCGCCGACGCCGGGCTCGACCCCGAGCGGGCTCGACGAGAGATGAAGCAGAACTCCCACTTCCATTCGATGATCCGCAGCAGCTGTGCCCACCTCATGGAGTTCCTCGACGAGGTGGGCCTGCTCACCAAGCCCGCCATGCGGTACTACCGGAAAGCGCACATGCTCTGATGTTCGTCATCACCCAATCATGTTGCAGTGACGCGGCATGCGTGTCCGTGTGCCCGGTGAACTGCATCCACCCGACACCCGAGGAGCGCGGCTTCGGCAGCTCCGACATCCTGCACATCGATCCGCAGGCCTGCATCGACTGCGGTGCCTGTGCCGACGCGTGCCCGGTGGACGCGATCTATCCCGCGGACAAACTCGGCCCGCGCGACAAGGTGTTCATCGACATCAACGCCGACTACTACAAGAACAACCCCGACGTCCGGTCGGGGTGGGTGCCGCCGACCGACGACGAGGCGTCCACTGTCACCTACCCGGACATCCCGAAACTGCCTGCCGGCCTGCGGGTTGCCCTGGTCGGCACCGGACCGTCGGGTGGTTACGCGTTGCGTACCCTGCTCGACCGGACCGAGGCGACGGTCACCGTCATCGACAAGCTGCCGACGCCGGGTGGACTCGTCCGTGCCGGCGTGGCACCGGATCATCCGGGCACCAAGGGTGTGCTGCGCGGATTCGACCTGCTCTACCGCGACCCCCGCGTCACCATGCTGACCAACGTGTCCGTCGGCGATGGACCGGACGAGGTCACCCCCGCTGAACTCGCCGAGCACTTCGACGCGGTGTTCTACGCCGTGGGCGCCAGTGAGTCCCGGCGCCTGGGCATTCCCGGTGAACACCTGCCGGGTTCGACGTCGGCGACCGACCTCGTGGCCTGGTACAACGGCGTGCCCGGCGTCGACGCGGGACCGCCGCTGCGTCGGGGAACCGCCGACGATCCGGCGACGGGACGCGCGGTCGTCGTCGGCACGGGCAACGTCGCGCTCGACGTCGCCCGCATTCTCGTGTCCCCGCCGGAGTTGTTGGCCACCACCGACATCGCCGACCGGGCGCTCGAGATCCTGCGCGAACAGAATGTCCACGAGGTGGTCCTGCTCGGTCGTCGTGATCAGGCCGCGGCCGCCTATACGGCAGCGGAATACCGTGCACTGTCGGAGATCCCGGGCGTCGAGGTCGAGGTGTTCGACGGAGCGGACGGACAGGTTCCGTCGTTGCACGAACCCGCTGACCCGTCGCGGCGTCGGATCGTGTTCCTGTTCCACAGCACTCCGGAGGAGATCGTCGGCAATCCGCAGGTGCAGTCAGTGACGGTCCGTACCGGCGAGGGACGGCATCACGTCGCCGTCGACCTCGTCGTGCGCTCGATCGGGTACCGCTCGACCCCGATCCCAGGTCTCGCCTTCGATGACGAGCGCGGCATCTTCCGCAATGTCGACGGTCGCCTGGTCGACGAGTCGGGCGAGATCGTCCCCGGCGGCTACGTGCTGGGTTGGGCCAAGCGCGGCCCCAGCGGGGGGATCGGCGCCAACAAGAAGTGCGCCACCCAAACGGTGGAGGACTTCATCGCCGACGCCGCGTCGGGGAGTCTTCAGCGCACCCGGCGTGCCGCGGGGGAGTTCCCGGCACTGGTGCGCAAGCGGGTGCGGACCGTGATCGGGTACCGCGGAATGCGCGCCATCGACAGGCACGAACGCCGCCGAGGCATCGAACAGGGTCGCCCTCGTGTGAAGTTCACCCAGGTCGCCGAGATGGTCGGCGCGGCGGGATGGCGGCGTAGCTGACGCGAATCCGCTGACCGACCGCGTCCACCGTGCCACGATCGGGGCACACACCCATCCCAGGAGGCGCGATGACGTACGACGGTTTGAACCAGAAGTGGCGCGAGCGTTCGCTGTTCGCCGTGTTCGTGACCGCGCTGGTCACCCAGAACGCGATTGCGATCCCGTATGTGCAGCGCAACGGCCCGGAGTCGGTGAAAGACTTCTTCGTCGGCGACATCATGAAGACCACGCCGGGCCGTTTCGCGATGGTCGATCTGCTCTTCGTGGTGATCGCCTTCCACCTGTGGGCGTTCGGCGAGGCCAGGCGGCTGCGGATCATGCCGTGGTGGATCGCGTCGCTGGTCCTCACCTTCGGGGTCGGCATCGCGACGGCGATCCCGTTCTTCTTCCTGGCTCGCGAACGCGCATTACGGCGCTGAGTACACGCCTCCGGGCTGCTCTCCGGCCTTCGGAACGGCCGTGAGAACCAGACAACCCTGCCGTAACACCGAGGCAAGTCGCATTTCACGCGGCGCGCGGATAGTGGCGGCATGTCGAGTACTCCGCACTTCCTGCAGGGTGTGTTCCCGTTCGCGGGAGCGGGCCTGACCAAGTCCGGTCCCATCGACCCGGTGCTCACGTTCGTGGTGCCGTCGGGAATGACGGCCCAGCCCTTGTACTTTCGTGGCGGCAACAGCTCCGACGAACTGATCTGCGTGACCCTGATGCGCGACGGGACGCCGATGCGGATGTTCCCGATGGGGGCGCGGTCGTCGGTGAACGTGCCGCTGAGGGTGGTCGAGGACGTCGATCCCGACACGACGCTCGAACTCGTGATCGCGGCTCCCGAGGGCGCGAGCGGCGAGGTCGTGGTGGACTTCGGGATGGTCGTCTTCTGATGGCGGATTCCCAGGACCTGCACGAACGACGCCGCCTGGTCGTCGTCGGGAACGGTATGGCCGGGGCGCGCACGGTCGAGGAGATCCTGACGCGCGGTGGCGGCGACCTGTTCGACATCACGATGATCGGCGACGAACCGTACGGCAACTACAACCGCATCATGCTCAGTCATGTCCTCGCCGGTGAGGCCACGGTCGATGACGACGATCTCATGCTGAACCCGATGGCGTGGTACCGCGAGCACGGCGTCACTCTCTACGCGGGCGACCGCGCCGAGGCGATCGACCGCTTCGCCAAGACCGTGACGTGTGCGTCGGGGCGGGCAATCGACTTCGACGTCCTCGTCATCGCGACCGGCTCCCATACGTTCTTCCCGAACATGGACGGCCTCCGCGAACCCGACGGCAAGCTCGCGCGTGGTGTGTTCGGATTCCGGACCATCGAGGACACCAACGGCATGCTGCAGATGGCGACGTCGCGCGATCATGTGCGTGCCGTGGTGATCGGTGGCGGCCTGTTGGGTCTCGAGGCCGCGTACGGACTGCAGACGCAGGGCGTGGCCGTCGACGTCGTGCATTCACCGGGACACCTGATGAACCAGCAGCTCGACGAGCGCGGTGGACGGGTGCTGCGGAACAAGATCGAGTCTCTCGGTGTCGGCGTGCACACCGGCAAGCGCACGACGTCGGTACTGCGCAACGACGACGGGACGGTAGCGGGAGTCGGCTTCACCGACGGGGATTCGCTACCGGCCGACATGATCGTGGTGACCGCGGGTATCCGCCCGAACGTCGAGATCGCGCGTGGCGCCGGACTGGTCGTGGAGCGTGGGATCGTCGTCGACGATCAGATGCGTTGTGAGGATGAAGCATTCATCTACGCGGTGGGTGAGTGTGCCCAGCACCGTAGTGAGGTGTACGGACTCGTCGCCCCGCTGTGGGAACAGGCTGTGGTTCTTGCGGACGTGCTGACCGGCGTGAATCCCCAAGCGGAATATCATGGTTCGCGACTGACCACGAAGCTCAAGGTCGCCGGTGTCGACGTCGCGGCGATGGGGGTCAAGGGTCCGGAGCGGGACGACGACGAGTTCGTGCAGTTCTACGAGCCGCGCAGCGGTATCTACAAGAATGTGGTGGTCCGCGACAACAAGCTGATCGGCGCGATGCTGCTCGGCGACATCTCCAAGGTCAACTTCCTCACCCAGGCCTTCGACGACAAGGTGCCCCTGCCGGACGAACGTATCTCGATGCTGTTCGACATGGGCACGCCGAGCGCGGAGACCGGCGCCGCCGAACTCGCCGACGATGTTCAGGTCTGCAACTGCAACGGCGTCACCAAGGGCGACATCATGGGTTGTGTCGCGTCGGGTTGCACCAGCGTCGGCGAGGTGTGCGCGAAGACGCGGGCCGGCAAGGGATGTGGGTCGTGCAAGGGCCTCGTCGCCGACATCGTCGAGTACGCCGCGGGCGACACTCTGACGGCCGACGCCGCGGCCGACTGGTACGTCCCGTCGATCCCGCTCACCAAGCCCGAACTCATCGACGCGATCCGGCGACAGGATCTGCGGTCGGTCAGCGAGGTCTTCGACAAGCTGGCACCCGAGGGCGAGGATGCGACGGCGAAGATGCCGCTCGCCTCGCTGTTGCGGATCATCTGGGGATCGGAGTGGAAGCGTGAACCGGGTGCGTTGTTCGTCAACGACCGTGTGCACGCGAACATCCAGCGAGATGGCACGTTCTCGGTGGTTCCGCAGATGAAGGGCGGGGTGACCTCGCCCGAGCAGTTGCGCAAGATCGCCGACGTCGCGGAGAAGTACTCGATCCCGATGATCAAAGCGACCGGCGGTCAGCGACTCGATCTGCTCGGCGTCAAGAAGGAAGACCTGCCGAAGGTGTGGGAGGACCTCGGGATGCCGTCGGGTTACGCCTACGGCAAGTCCTTCCGGACCGTCAAGACCTGCGTCGGAACCGATTACTGCCGTTTCGGTCTCGGTGATTCGACGCAGCTCGGAATCGACATCGAGACCCGCTATCAGGGTCTGGAGTCGCCGGCGAAACTCAAACTCGCGGTGACCGGTTGCCCACGCAACTGCGCCGAGGCGCTGTGCAAGGACTTCGGTGTGGTCGGCATCGGCGACGGCAAGTGGGAGATCTACGTCGGCGGCGCCGCCGGTGCCCACATCCGCAGGGGTGACCTGCTGGCGACCGTGGACTCCGCCGACGAGGTGATCCGGTTGTGCGGCATATTCATCCAGTACTACCGTGAGCAGGGCAAGTGGCTCGAGCGAACCTACTCGTTCGTGCCGAGGATGGGCATCGAGGAACTGCGCGCGATCATCGTCGACGACCGGGACGGCCTCGTGGCCGGCCTGCAGGAGCGGATCGACGAAGCCGTCGCCGCCTACGTCGATCCCTGGCTGGATCGCGCCGAACCGAAGTCGCCCGCACAGTTCAGCCCGGCGCTGCCGTTGCTGCCGCTCCCGCAGGTGCCGGTCCGGTGACCAGCATCGCCGAACCCGGAGTGGTCATCGGGGCCGTTGCCGACCTCGAACTGGGGGAGAGCCGCGCATACGTCGTGGGCGGGAAGCAGATCGCGGTGTTCCGGATGACCGACGGCTCGTTGCGCGCCACCGGCGCCGTCTGCCCGCACCGCGCCGGTCCGCTCGCCGACGGCCAGTTCGACGCCGCGAAGATCGTCTGCCCGCTGCACCAGTACGCCTTCTCCTTCGCCGACGGCGCCTGCACGTCGGACGGGATCGGGTCGGTGTCCGTCTACCGCGCCGAGGAGCGGGACGGCGACATCGTCGTCTGGCTGTGAACCGCTTGCGCTGCTTCAGGTGTGAGTAGCGCAAGCGACGAGCCGACCCTCGCTGCCGCCATTGGTGTGGAGAGCCCCCTCGCTGCCTGGGGTGCGAGGAGCGTTAGCGACGAGCCGCTCGCTCCCTGAGGTGTGAGGAGCGATAGCGACGAGCCGCTCGCTCCCTGAGCCTGGATGCACCGATTTGGGGTGAGGTTTCTGGTGTTTGATGGGGTGTTGAGAAGCGAGATGCCTTGCTGCAGTGCAAGAATGGGACTTGTCTAAGGAACACATTCAGGCA
>NZ_JANRHB010000061.1:0-8786 GCF_024733855.1 Gordonia sp. GONU | reverse complement strand
GTCATCGCCTGGGCCCTCAGTTCCGGGTCGACACGACGAACACAGGGTGGGGACTTTTATCTGGCCACCAGCGGGGACCTCGACCTGGCCACCAATGGGGACTTTCTCATGGCCATGGACAACTGCTTGGCGCGCTCGGCACCGAACAGTTGACCCTGAGCGAGCTCACGAACTCCTCACCCGAGGCGAAAACTCTGACGACTGGGATAGCTACCTGGATACGCGAATCGGTAGTTCTGGAAGACGGGTCACGCCCCCACGGCATCACCTACCCGTCAAAATGGGGCGCCGGTCTCACTAACTGGGCGATGTGGATGCGCCGAACCGATGACGGCACCGGGCAGGACCCGATCAAGACGCTCGAGACAGCCGAGATTGGGAAGCACTCAGCCGCACTCATAGCGGCAGCCCAACTTCGGGGATTCTCCATATTTTGAACGCCAAGACCGACACAAGCCTCAGAGTGAGCTGAAGTAGCCCGGCGAGGCGACACCCTCGACCAGCATACGCCGCTTGACTTATGTCGCATCTACTTGAAACTTCCGCTCCCCCAGTCGATCTAGAGGGCTGATTAGATATTATGACATTTGAGCAGGTAGGGGCGGCCTCTACCGCCGCATTCTGGCGAAGCAGGAACTCGGACAGAGACACGACCACGGAAGCTACTGCCTGGCAACGCGATTTGAGGTCGAGTTAACAGCCTCGGCAAGACATGGACATAGTCGCGCACCTGCTGATCTCTGGCCTTTAGGGTAAAAGGCCTGCCGAGCGAGCAAGCACCACAGCTTCTAGTCGCGAGGACGCACCAAGTTTGTGCATTATTCCCTTCATATATCCTTTTACGGTATTTACGGTTAGGCCGAGCGAATCAGCAATCCGAGCATTCGGGTATCCAAGCGCAACAAACGCCAGAACATCTTGCTCCCGGGCGGTTATATTTGTTGACATTGACTTGGCATCAGTTTCGGCAGTGAGCATTTCGATGATATCGGTGAGTTCCCCCGAGAGGCGCTGGTCGTCCACATCCTCAACCAGCTGGCGGAGACGTGCGAAAGCGGCGGTGACACGGTTGCGAAGATCCTTGTCTGGCGAGTGCGCATCGTACTCCAACAGCGCCCGGGCGGACGCGATCTCTTGCTCAATGGCTCGCGCCTCGCTTGCGAGTGTGTCGAGCATCCGATCACCAATGAGGCGTGGGGTGTGGAGTGCACCGTAGATCACCGCGATCGGGACTCGATCGACAATAACAGGGGCGGCCATCATCGCGCGCAGTTCTTCCTGCTCGATAATATCGTTGTAGCGGTGGGAGATTCGCGGCGTTTCCAGATAGTCGTCGACGACCATTGGCCGTCTTAGGGCAACTACCCTGCCGCCCAGTCCGTGCCCGACCTCGATAGAAACTCCATCGATTACGCCTTTCGTCTCGCCCTCAAAGTGCTGCAAGTGCACCGTTGATCGCCCCTTGGCCATGCCGGCGAATGCCAGAGAAACATTGGTGTCCCGGCGCACCCTGCGCAATGAACTGGAGACGATCTCCTCGATCGTTCTAGACATTTGCTCTCCTACCATCAGTGGTGAGCAGATCTCATCGCTCGTTCTAGACGCTCGACCCCCTCTTCGGGGGGTGTGGACGAGGTCGCGCCCGCTTCACCCTGTGAGAGAACATACAACGCCAGGGAAGATTGGCATTCCAAATCGGGGGTTTGTGATGCACCAGCTCGTGGAGGCGCTGACTCCGAGTGTTCACGTCGCTACAGGTCAGCAGCTGTCCCATCAGCGCGCCTCACAGTCGCACCTCGGGTGAGTGCGCCGTGACATCGGGTGCGGCCGAGCGAGGTGCCGAAGACTGGTTCTCCCGAGACAGTTCGATGTGTGTTCACAGTTAGCCTCGATCTTTCGTGAGGTGGCGGTCGTCTGTTGGGTGGCCCGGGTGGGTGGTCTGAGGACCGGATCTCCGGGCGTAGGCCGTGAGAGGTGCCCGACGCGTCGGTGGGCGTCGGGGTTCACGGCCCCGAGGTGGAACGTCCTTTCTGGATCAGAGGTCAGGTCGGCTTGATGTCAGGCAGGTGCGGGAAGTGCTGCGAGTCTTGAGATCCCGTCGAGCAGCAGTCCAACATGTGGTGCGTGGGCGGCAAGCTTCAACCGGGTTCGGCGGGCGTGGCGGCTGATCTTGGCGGCGATCGAGAACACGCGGTGGCGCAGTCGTTTGGGTTCCCACCGGCGAGCGGGATGATCAGCGAAGGCCAGCAGCTGGGTCCAGGCGATCAGCTCGCAAGCGAGCATCACGATGGCACACCAGATGCGGTTCTGATCGAATCCGTGCAACGGAAGATTGGTCAGGCCACAGTCTTTCGCCGTGCGGACCCGGTCTTCGCAGCGTGCGCGTCGCCGGTGACGCAGTTCCAGATCGGCGAGTTGGCCACGAACGGTGTTGGTGGCGAACGCGGTCACCCGCAACCCATCACGATCGGTGAAGCGTAGCTGCGCACCTGGATGCGGGCGCTCCTTGCGCACGATCACTCGCATGCCTTCGGGCCAGCCCGATAGGTCGATCAGCCCGGTCAACTCGGCCACCCACGCCCCGTCGCGCTCGATGCCCTCGGCGTCGTAGGCCGGGGTCCAGGCCTCGGGACTGATCCGGTCGATCGCGGTTGCGGTCGCTTCGGTGAGCCCGAACCCGACCGAGTACGCCAGGCGTCGTCGGGTGAGGTAGTCGACGAACTCGTGGGTGCCGCCGGCCGAGTCGGTGCGCACCAGCACCGACTTGCCAACCCGATAGCCCGCCACGTGCGGTAGCTGCTCGAGTGCGGCGGCGGTGACCGCGATGTGATCGGCAGCGGTATTGGCACCAGCATTACCCGGGCGCAACTCGATCGCTAGGGGTTCGCCGGTGCCGTCGCTGCCGTGATCGACGAACGCACACAGCGGGTGAAAACCGAACCCCCGCTTGTAGGTTGGTGCCGCATCCTGTTTCTCCGAGTGCGCGGTCACCAAAGTGGCGTCGAGGTCGACGATCACCGGGTCAGCGACGTCGGCGTCATGGTCGGGAGCAGTGGCACCGGCTGCTGACCAGCACGCTGCCCGCGCGGCAGCACGCGCGGTCGCAATCGCCGACAGCGCCGCCGGCGCATCATCGGCCAACGTCGAGATCAGGCGCGACACCGTCGGATCAGAGGCGACCTGACCGAACACCGCCGGGTCGGCGCGTAACTGGTTGATGTCGGCCAAACAGTCGCCACCGATCGCGACCGCCACGGCCAGGTCGGAGATGATCTTGCCCGGATCATGAGTCGCCAAAGGTTTGCGCCACGGCGCCAACGCCTCGGATAATCGGCTGGTCAGACCCGTTTTCTCCGCAGCCCGGAGTAACACCGCGGCGCCGGCGTGCGACACGACCCCGGTTCCGGTGCCATCTGCAGACAGCGTGGGGTACGGCGACGTAGACTTGCTCACCTGAATGGTGCTCCTCGATCTGGTCCGATTGATACCTTCGCAAGTTCAATCATCCCAGTTCAGGGCACCATTCTTTATTCACGACACGAATCAGCGTGAAAGCGCGAGGTTAGAGAACTCAACGTGTACGATGTGTGTTCACAGTTAGAGAACTCAACGTGTACTTTTGAAGGAGTGGATGTGCCCCGTACTTTCCTAGCAAGATCGATTGGATACGCAGCTGCTGCGCTACTCGTAGCAACAGCAACAGCAACAGCGGGCGCTCCGGCCGTTGCAGAGCCTGCGGACGCCCCTGTCGAGAACGGCGGCCTGCTGCGGTCTGTTAAGACGGATCTCCTGGCAGGCGCCATCCCTACTGGGGTGAAGGCGACTTCGGTCACGTATCGAAGCTCCGATACCCGCGGCAAGCCAGTCGCTACAACGGGAATTGTTATGGTTCCGGCTTCGAAGTGGACTGGTAGAGGACCTCGCCCATTGGTCACCTATGCAGTTGGCACCCACGGCTCGGATCCGAGTTGCCGACCTTCACAGCTGCTGACTCGCGGACTGACCACCGACCGCTCTGGCGTTCCTATGATCGAGCTACAGCTGCTTGACGTGGCTTCCCTCTTGACTCGAGGGTTCGCTGTAACCATGACCGACTTTCAGGGGACGGAGGCGCCGGGGCGGCTACCTTACCTGCAGCCCATTCCCCAAGCCCACGCAGTGCTTGATGCTGCGCGCGCCGCTATATCGGTGGGGGCAGTTGATCGCCGAGCGCCTGTCGGAATCTGGGGATACTCACAGGGGGGCGGGGCAGCTGCCGCCGCTGCCGAACAGGCCAAGTCTTATGCCCCTGAACTCAATATCAGAGGGTCTGTGGTCGGTGCGCCCCCGACCAACCCGGCGCGAACAATGATGTTCAACGAAGGGAAGCTATCGGCCGGAGTTATTGGCTACTTCGTGAACGGGGTACGGGCTGAGTATCCGCAACTTGCGCCGAAGATCGATGCGAAACTAAACAGTCAGGGTAGAGATTTTCTGCGTAAGACTGCGGGTGAGTGTCTGGTGGGCAGTGTCGTCGGCCACTATTTCAGATCGACAAAGGGGATGACGGTAAGTGGGCGACCGTTAATCGAAGAGTTGGCTTCCGATCCTGAGATAAACAGCGTATTCCAGAGTTTCGTAATGGGACGAACGGCACCGAGTCATCCGGTACTCCTTATGCAGAACGTGAACGACGACGTTGTCCCCGCCGACGATGCGAATGCCACGGCAGACGCTTGGAAACGCGGGGGTACCAACGTCGCCAGGGCGAATATCAACACACCATCGCTACCGCCCATCGGAGCTCCAGGACACGCAGTCGGATTGGTTACCGGTAATATCGCAGTCAACTGGCTGGCAGGCCGACTCACCCAATAAATGGCTCACAGCGAGGACCTGCGGAAGTCAAGCGTGTCTGCCGGCTTCCGCAGGTTGGCCCCTGAAGCATGGCCGTCACCGACACAGCTCGTCTATGCATCTGGCCACCAAGTGTTTGTCCACCACAGCAGCACGTGACCGCTGGTCCAGCGCTTAGTGATCGACGCAGGTCGCAGACACATGGCGTCCAAGCGGGTCGAAACGACGCGTAGCCAGCGCGCGATCACCGCCGGGTGAACTCCAACCCCACGGGTGACGCGCGCCGGACCAAACTAGGCGTGATCGTTGCGAAAGTACTTCGCTCGAGTCTCTGTCGGCAGCACTTCTAGCCGTCCCCTGAAATGAGAGCGTGCCGCCTCGACCTTCTGCTCATGACTTCGTGTGGCGGTCGTCAGCTGACTCTTGGCTCGCTCGATCTTTTCGGGAAGCGTCTTCTTCTCGTCAGCGGCCAGCCGTGCTTGTTTGTTGATCGCTGCCGCCAGCGCGTAGGCGTTCGGACCGGCTTTTGGGTCTTTCGATGCATCAAGGGTGGCGACACCATTTACTGCAGGACCATCAACCACAACGTACGCGTTGCCGGCACCGTTGGTGGATTCGTCGGCTGCCGATGCGGTGACGCCGATGATCGACCCGCTACCTTGCCTGGTGTCGATCCATCGCTGGTAGACCGTCACTCCTCCGCCGGCGGCGACCCGCTGGCCCTTGACGCTGCTCAGTTCGCTGATGGTTCGCTCGATGCTGGCGACTTCTGTCGTCATCAGCCGCGATGCAGCCCGGAACTGCTTGCGTGCAGACCTGGCGGCTGTCACTGCGTGCTGTACCTCGACATCGAGCTTGCCGAACTCCCGCCGGCGGTATTCGAACCAGCCGACGCCGACGATCACGGCCAGCGCGATGATGACCGCTACTGCTATTCCGGTGGCATCCATGTGGTTGGTCCTTCTGCTTGGTCACAATTGTTGTCGGGAACGGCGGATTGACATGAGAGTCTGTCAATCTTTGGATGGGCCTCGAGTCCTTGACCGGGTCGATCAGGGAGCGTCTTGCGAGTAGCGCTCTCGATTTGGTGGCGCAACTCCGTGGCTATGCTCGCGGGAACATCGATGTGAGCCTTGCCGAAGAGTTCGGTCACTCGTCGGTAGGCAGTTGCTCGTTCGTTAGGAGGAGATCGATCGTCGAGCGCCACTTTGATTGCCGATTCAGCGCGTCGCAGCAGAGTTCGTTGCTCAGCCGACAGACCGCTGTCACCCGAGGCTGAAGCAGCTGCGTACGCGGCCCTCCATGCGGTTTCGGCAGCAACGGCCCGATCGGCGAAGTCACGCACGAAACCGAGTTCGTCAGGAACGGTGCCATCTACTCGCAAGGCATCGGCATGGGCGAAAGCAGTGTAGAAAGCTTGCACGAGCGGGTGTGTTCGATCGGCCAGTAGTGGGCGATGGAAGAATGCCGTTGCGTCGGTCTCGTAGGCAGCGAACTCTTCCCGCACCGTGTTCAGTCGGCGAACAGCGTCAATCCATAGCGCAGAGCGTAGTTGAGCATCGTTACCAATGCGCCCGGACGGTGGTGCCGCTGCGACGTCCGCGGCTGGCGGCTGTGGCCGGACTTCGCCACGAGTGTGCGGAGTATGAGAGGCCTGATGAAGGACTGCTCCGGGCGTGACGCACAGGACGCAGAAGCTGTTTCGCGCGCTTGTCACCGACTGAGGGGGAACCAGTTCGTTACCGGTGCTGCCTCGTATGGGACGAGTGATTACGACTGATCCGGATATGGGCCAAGCTTCATACGGTGCAGTGACAAGCATGTCAGCAGCTGCGGAGCGGAGACGACGCAGCCAGGGCGTGAGGAACGGATTGGTGACAACTGATCGTTAGTGCCGGGAGGCGCTGACGGGGAGGATGTCATCATGCCCGGCCCCTATCCCAGAGAGTTCCGCGAGGACGTCGTTGCGGTTGCTCGCAGCCGCGAGAGCGGCGTCACCATCAAACAGATCGCCGCCGACTTCGGTATCAGCGAAGCGACGTTGCAGAACTGGCTCCGTCAAGCCGACGTCGAAGACGGTAACCGTCCCGGCCAGACCGCCGCGGACGCCGCCGAGGCGCGGGAGTTGAAGAAGCGGATCCGGTTGCTCGAGCAGGAGAACGAGGTCCTCCGCCGTGCGGCGGCGTATCTGTCGCAGGCGAACCTGCGGCTTGGTGGCTCCCCAAAATGACGTACCCGCTCGTATCTGAGCTCGCCGACGCGGGGATCCCCGTGACGGTGTCGTGCCGGGTTCTCAAGCTCGCCCGCCAGCCCTACTACCGGTGGCGCAACGACCCCGTCCGGGACGCGGACGTGCTCCGCGCATATCGGATCAACGCGCTGCATGATGCGCACCACGAGGACCCGACGTTCGGCTACCGATACCTCGCCGACGAGGCCCGCCGAGCGGGGTGGCGGATGAGCCGGCGGACGGCGTGGAAGCTGTGCTCGCAGGCGGGGATTCTCTCGTCCGCGCAACGCCGGCGACGCGGGAAGGGGAAGAAGGCCGGGCCGCCCGTGTTCGACGACCACGTCCAGCGCGTGTTCCGCGCCGATGCACCGAACCGGCTCTGGCTCACGGACATCACGGAGCACTGGACGAGCGAAGGCAAGCTCTACTGCTGCGCGATCAAGGACGTGTTCTCCAACCGAATCGTCGGGTACTCGATCTCAGATCGGATGACCGCGAAACTCGCCGTAGACGCCGTCCGAAATGCTGTCGCGCGCCGCGGTGAGGTCGCCGGCTGCATCCTGCACGCCGACAGGGGCAGCCAGTTCCGCAGCCGCGCGATGGCCCGCGAGTTGCGCCGCCACGACATGGTCGGATCGATGGGAAGAGTCGGCGCTGCGGGGGACAACGCGGCCATGGAGTCGTTCTGGTCACTGCTGCAAACGAACGTCCTCAACCAGCAGCGGTGGGCGACCCGGCAGGAGCTGCGACTCGCCATCGTCGTTTGGATCGAGCGGAAGTATCACCGCCAGCGCGCCCAGGACACCCTCGGCGGCTTGACGCCCATCGAGTTCGAAGCCAAGCTAGCCGAGCCGCTCACACTCGCGGCCTAAACCGAACCTGTCACCAGTTCGTTCCTCACGCCCCCACTCCCGAAAGGCAGGGTCACCGTCCGCGATTATCAGTGGACCTTTGTTGTCGTCAACCCACTCAGCCACAGTGAGACCGGTTCCTGGGATCAGTAGTGTGGCGACGGCTTGACTCAGGTAGTAGCTCGTGGGGGCGTCGCGATCATTGTCGGCGTCATCGGCCGCGTGCATGGGCGAAATTCCTTGCCGGTACTGGGTCTCAGGTTTCGCTGAGTGTATCCGCCTGTCCGGAGAGCTCGTTACGCAGACTGAGGACCCGAGGAGTGGTGTCGGCGAGCATGGTCAGTTAGGTTTTTGCCGCCCGCGGGCGTCGGCAGCGTGGTGCGCTCGAGCACGACTCCAGGCTCAACTAGCCGTTGCCTGTTCCCATGTCGCCTAACAGCAGCACAGCTGCGGATGTCGTTCCGAGACAGGTGGGTGGCGTGCGCGCCGCGAGCTACTACGTACGGCTAGCGAACGGCGGTTGCAACCGGCTCAAGCAGTAGCAGGCACGACCGATCCTCGTAGCGGTCGACTTCGGCCGTTATGTCGAGGTTCGTCCCCACGCCGATCGTGTCCGGTACCGGGCCGACCCAGTGGAGGTCGTTGAGGGTGTTCTCATCACGGAACTGGAAAGCCGGTCCAGTCGCTGACGCAGCGTCGCCCGCGTTGATTAGGATGTCGTACCTAGTCTTCGCGTTCCCGTGCGGTGGGGCCTGGTGCACGGATAGGTGACAGGGTTAGTCACGCGGCCTGAGGGGCCTCGTGGTTGATGATGGTCTCGAATTCAATGGGGGTCAATCTGCCGAGGCGGTCCTGTCGTCTGCGGCGGT
>NZ_JANRHB010000060.1:0-10709 GCF_024733855.1 Gordonia sp. GONU | reverse complement strand
CGATGTGGTCGAACCGGTCGGGACACTGCAGGTCGTATTTGATGGTCTTGAACAGCGATTCGGAGAACGGGTTGTCGTCACTGACTCGGGGCCGGGAGAACGAGGCTTCGATCTTGGCAGCCTGCAGGGCGTCGAGCAGATCGCGTGAGCGCATGATCGCCCCGTTGTCGGCGTGGAGCACCTGCGGGGCGCCGTAGCGGGTGAAGGCGGCGGCGAACATGTCGACTGCCAGGGCGGTGTCCTCGACGTGCTCGATGCGCCAGGCGACCGGGTAGCGGGAGAACACATCGATCACCAGGTACAGCTTGTAGCGCTGGCGGGATGGTCCTTTGAGTTCGGTGACATCCCAGGACCACAACTGCCCCGGCGCCGTCGCTACCGCTTTGGGCGCCGGGCGTGCGCACCCGCCGCCGTGCCTGCCTTTGCGGCGATCACCGGTCATCTGTTCGGCTTTGGCAATGCGGTAGAAACTGCTCTGCGAACACGGCACCCGACCGGCATCGAAAGCCCGCCAATAGGTTTGGCACACTGACAGCTCGGCGTATTGCTCGTCTTCGAGTACCGCTCGTGCCTGGGCACGCTCACCGGCAGTCAATGCCGCCGGCTGTTGGCGGGCGTGCTGCGGGACCGGATCGGTCACCGGTGTGTAGTGCCGATACCGGCGAGTGAGGCGATAAAACGTTGCCCGCGGCAATCCCGCCCACACACATGCCGCCGCGATCGTCATCCCAGCTGCGGCCAACGCGATGACCGTCTCGACTAGGACAGTCCTTTGCGGTGCAGCCACTGCTGGTACTGTTCGGCGCTCATCAACGCCGGTGGGATCTGCTCCTCCTCGCTCGTCGAGCTCGCGGTGATCCCGTCCATGAGCTCGATAGCTTTTCCCATGATCTCTTGAATGGCTTCGGCCTGTTCGACCTTCTTACGTAGCCGTTGGTTCTCAGCGCGTAACCGCGCCAACTCGGCTCGTTCCTGAGCATCCACCCGGCGCGATCCTTTCGACTTGAGTGCTGCCGACACCATCGACACCTCAAAGTCTCCCCGATCACGGGCGTGCAACCAGCCCCGCACCGTGGCCCGCGACAGAGCATGCTCGCGCAGCAACCGGGCACGGCCACCGCGCTCCAGCGTCGCCGCATCCCACAACTGCAAAAACTCGACCTTGAAACCAAGCGGGTAAGACCGCTGCCCATTCGGGGTTCGGCCGACCTCGACACTGATAGTCATCACACATTCCGATCCCCGCACACCCCGCCAGGTGTCTCACAAACAGCCTGACAGGATGCGTCGGAGGGTGCTGGATTTGCCGAAAAAGGGTGGGTGTGCGGATCAGTAAAGCGCGCTCGCCAGCTTCCGTCGAGCAGTCACGACGAAGGGCTCCGCCGGGTCGAAGAGCTCGAACAGTTCCAGCAGCCGTGTCCGGGCGCGGGTGCGTTCCTCGCCGTTGGTGACCCGGACGACGTCGATGATCCGGTCGAAGGCCGCCTCGGGCTGTTGGGACAGCAGCAGGACGTCCGCGGCCGCGAGCTGTGCGTCGACGTCGCGCGGGGACGCGGTCTCGACGATGTTCGGGTCGTGGGCCTGCGCGCGCAGGATGAACTCGAGGTTCCGTGCCGCCGACGCCGCCTCGACGTTCTCGGGTTCGGCTTCGGCGACGGCGCGATACGCGGCAAGTGCCCCGTCGAAGTCGCCGTCGTTGAGCTTCTCCTCGGCGGCGATCATGCGCGGATCGGACTGCTCCGGCTCGGGGGCCGCATCCGCGGGTGCGTCCGGGAGCGCGTTGCCGACCTGGGCGAAGATCTCGTCGATCCAGCTGGTGATCTCGGCCTCGGACCGGACGCCGTTGAACGCGGTGACCGGCTGCCCCTGCACGATCGCGACGACCATCGGGATCGACTGCACCCGGAACGCCTGCGCGATACGGGGATTCGCGTCGACGTCGACCTTGGCGAGCACCCAGCGACCGCCGGACTGCGTGGCGAGGCGTTCGAGGACCGGCGATAGCTGCTTGCACGGCCCGCACCATTCGGCCCAGAGATCGACGACGACGAGCTGCTGCATCGACCGGTTGAGGACCTCGGCCTCGAAGGTCTCCTCGGTGACGTCGATGACGCTCGCACCGGATGCCACGGGCGGCGCACCGGGAGGCGGTGTACCGGGTTGGGCACCGTCGGATCGATCGGACTGGGCCGGGTCTCGCTGTGCCTGCGCGCGCTGGGCTTGGGCGCGTTGAGCTTCGGCCCGGTCCTTGATCCCGCCGAGATCGACGGCACCGGTCATGGCCATGGCGGCAGCAGCCTGCTGACGGGCCGCCGCGGCGGCCTGCTGACGATTGGTTGGTCGCGTCACCCCTCTAGTGTGGCACGACCACCCGGGTGCGACGACCGAGGTTCGCTCAGCGCGGACACCGGTCGTTGCGGCGGACGGACGACCCCGGCGAGGCACACGGCGAGCAGAAGCGCGGCAAGTGCCGCGAGCAGGCCGGTGTTCAGAGATGTTCGGCTGCTGATGAACCCGACGACGGCGGGTCCGGCGAGCATTCCGAGGTATCCGCATCCGACCACGACCGAGATCGTCCGGCCACCCGCGGAATCGGTGAGATTTCCCGCAGCGGTGAAGATCTGCGGGATGAGCCCGGCGAGTCCGACACCGAAGACCGCCCAGCCGACGACGGCGAGCGCAGGCACCGGCGAGACGATCGCGATCGCCATGCCGACGATGCCGACGAGTGCGCCGACCCGCACCACGCGGACCGCACCCACCGAGGCGACCACCGGATCGATGACGAATCGCGAGACCGTCATGGTCGCGCTGAAGGCGCCGAAGGCGATCGCGCCGATCGCCTCACCGGTCCCGTAGCTCTCGACGACGTGCAGCGCGCTCCAGTCGTAGGCGGTGCCCTCGGCGAGCATGAGCCCGAAGGCGACGATCGCGAGCAGGACGAGTCGTCGCCGGTCGATGCCGTCCCACCACGTCGATCCCGACGACGATCCCGACGAGGTGTTCGTCGACGTCGTCGGCGACTCGTCGCGCCCGGCGAGACCGCGCGCGACCGCGGCGACGACCACCAATCCGGCGACGGCGGCACTCGCGACGGTCGGCACGACCCCGACGTCGGCCCACAGAGTCGCCGCCACCACTCCAGAGCCGAGGAGGCTCCCCGAGGAGAACCATCCGTGGAACGACGACATGATCGGCCGGCGGTAGGCACGCTCGACGGCCACCGCCTGGGCGTTCATCGACACGTCCAGGCACCCGTTGGCGAAACCGAAGGCCGCGAGGGCGGCGCCGAGAGTGAGCGTGTCGACGGCCAGGACCGGGGTGACGATGACCGCCGCGAGTACAACCGCAGCGGCGACGGTGAGCGGCCGGGAACCCCAGCGGTCGATCAGCGGACCGCACACCTGCATGCCCACGAAAGCGGAGCCGCCCAGGAGTAGCAACAGGCCGCCCAGTTCGTCGTGGCCGACGCCGGTGCGGTCGCTGATGACCGGGATGTGCGCCACCCACATGGCGGCGAGAAAGCCGTTGAGGGCGAAGATCGAGGCGACCGCCCGCCGGGATCGGCGAGGTTCGGTCGTCTGGGGCACCTGCACTCAGGCGCCCGAACCCAGGTGGCGTTCCACCCGTTCGACCTTGCCGGTCAGTTCGTCGGTGTGGCCGGGACGGATGTCGGCCTTCAGCACGAGGCCGACGCGCGGCGCATGGGCGGCGACGGCCTCGGCAGCGGCCTTGACCACCGCCATCACCTCGTCCCAGTCGCCCTCGAGATAGGTGAACATCGAGGTGGTCTGGTGCGGGAGTCCAGAGGACCGCACCACCTCCACGGCGGCCGCGACCGCCGCACTCATCCCGCCGTCGGCGTCGACGGCGGTTCCGCCCGAGGGCGTGAGGCTGAATGCGACGATCAATGGATCACGTCCGGATCAGGCGGTCGCCTGCTGGGGTGACCGGCCGGCCGAGAGTTCGGCGAGGTGGCCGTTGCGCTTGGCCCACCACTCGAAGACGATCGTGCCGAAGGGCGGGACGCTCGATGCGAGCGCCAGCAGCGTCACGATGGGGATCCCGATGCGGCGTCCACCCAGGGGCAGCTCCCACTTCACGGCATTCCACTTGAGCTGGAAGGCCGTGATCAGGGCGACGATCACGAAGATCACGAAGACGGCGCCGTGGGTGGCGCCGGGCAGCGCGATGGCCTCGGGGTCGTCGTTGACACGCTTGAGGATCATCCCGACGATCAGCCACGCCCAGGTGATGGCTTCCGCCACGGCGACGAAGCGGAAGCGCTTGGCGGGTGTGGTCAGGTCGAAGAAAGACAGCATGTTCCCCATTGTGCCTGCCGGCGGAGACTTCTACGACAAAGTGTCGTAGAAGTCTCCTTCAGCGGATCTCTCAGGCCTTCGGGACGCGGATGATCAGCGCATCGCCCTGGCCGCCGGCACCACACAGCGCGGCTGCGCCGACGCCGCCACCGCGACGCTGCAGCTCGAGCGCGAGGTGCAGGGTGATACGGGCGCCGGAGGTGCCGATCGGGTGGCCGACGGCGATGGCGCCACCGTTGACGTTGACCTTGTCCGCGTCGACGCCGAGCTGCTGGGTCGAGGCCAGGCCGACCGCGGCGAAGGCTTCGTTGATCTCGATGAGGTCGAGGTCGGTGGGGGCGATGCCCTCGCGGTCGCAGGCCTTGAGGATCGCATTGCCCGGCTGCGCCTGCAGGCTGGAGTCCGGTCCGGCGACGACGCCGTGGGCACCGATCTCGGCGAGCCAGGTCACGCCCAGCTCCTCGGCCTTGGCCTTGCTCATCACCACGACGGCGGCAGCGCCGTCGGAGATCTGCGACGAGTTGCCCGCGGTGATGGTGCCGTCCTTGCGGAACGCCGGTCGCAGGCCCGAGAGCGACTCGGCGGTGGTGTTGGCGCGGATGCCCTCGTCCTCGGCGAACTGGATCGGGTCACCCTTGCGCTGCGGGATGGAGACCGGCACGACCTCGTCGTCGAAGACGCCGTTCTTCCAGGCGGCGGCGGCGAGTTGGTGGCTGCGGGCGGCGAATTCGTCCTGCTGCTCGCGGGTGAAGCCGTCCTTGTCGTTGCCCTGCTCGGTCAGCGCCCCCATCGGCTGATCGGTGAAGGCGTCGTGCAGGCCGTCGAAGGCCAGATGGTCGACGAGTTCGGTGTTGCCGTACTTGAAGCCGCCGCGGCTGCCCGGCAGCAGGTGCGGGGCCTGGGTCATCGACTCCTGGCCACCTGCGACGACGACGTCGAACTCCCCGGCGCGGATCAACTGGTCGGCGAGCGCGATGGCGTCGATACCCGACAGGCACATCTTGTTGATGGTCAGGGTCGGGACGTGCCAGCCGATACCGGCCTTGATCGCAGCCTGACGAGCCGGCATCTGACCCGCCCCCGCGGTCAGCACCTGGCCCATGATGACGTACTGGACCTCCGAGGCCGGGACCCCGGACTTCTCCAGTGCACCCTGGATCGCCACCGCACCGAGGTCGACGCCGCTGAAGTCCTTCAGCGAGCCCAGGAGGCGGCCGAAGGGGGTGCGTGCGCCGGCGACGATGACCGTGGTGTTGTCGGCATTCGGGGACATGAAACGAACCTCCGGGGGGTGTGTTGCAGGGGAGCTACCGAGCGCCCGCTCTGTGCGCTCTTGGGCTCAACGCTACCGTTGTCTCATGTCTTCCCCAGCAACTGACCCCAGCACTCCCGCCGCCGCTCCCCAGGGCGCGACCGCACTGATCTCCGATCTGGTCGTGGCCATCGACCACGTGGGCATCGCGGTTCCCGACCTCGACGCCGCGAAGAAGTGGTACGCGACGCATCTCGGCTTCGAGACGCTGCACCAGGAGACCAACGAAGAGCAGGGTGTCGAGGAGGCCATGGTCGGCCCGGCGGACGGTGGCACGCTGATCCAGTTGCTCGCCCCGCTGAACGAGTCGTCCACCATCGCGAAGTTCATCGACCGCAGCGGCCCCGGCCTGCAGCAGCTGGCGGTGCGCGTGACCGATGTGGACGCCGTCATGGCCCGCCTCACCGAGGCCGGCGTGCGCGTCCTCTACCCCGCCGCCAAGCGGGGCACCGCGAACTCCCGGATCAACTTCGTCCATCCCAAGGATGCGGGCGGCGTCCTGCTCGAGCTCGTCGAGCCGAGCGCCGACGCCGCACACTGAGAACCGACCGCCCGGCCCGAACCGAAAGCCGTTCGGGCGCTTACTGAATTCCTCCCCGTTCACTCCCGGCCGGCATGCCGGGACGAACGCCGGCGCCGGCGCGTGGACGCCCTGTTGGATGTCCACGCACCGCCGCCGGAGGCCGTGTCGCCGAGAACGCCGAGACCGGCACCGAGCCTGAGTCCGACCGCGCTTCAGGGTCCGGCCGTCTCCGATACACTGGCCCGCATGCCAGGTCCCGCACGGCAATTGCCCTTCGCGATCGTGATGCGCGGTTATGACCGTGAGCAGGTCGCCGACCATCTTCAGCGACTCGACGCCGAGCTGCGGGTTCTCGCCGCGGATCGCGACGCCGCCACCGCCAACGCACACGAGCTCGCCGCCCATCTGGAAGAGGCGCGCGAGGAGATCGCCGAACTCCGGCGCGAGATCGACAAACTCTCGGTACCGCCGACCACCGCGCAGGGTATGAGCGAACGTCTCTCGCGCATGCTGCAACTCGCATCCGACGAGGCTTCGGAGATGCGTGCCGAGGCCTCGGCCGAAGCCGCCGAGACGCTGTCGATCGCCCGTCAGGAGGCCGCCGACATGCGATCGGATGCGGCCGCCGAGGCCGAGCGGGTCCGCAGCGAGGCGCAGGCGGCGGCGAAGAAGCTCGTCGACGAGGCCTCTGCGCGCGCCCGACAGGTCAAGGAGACCGCCGCGGCCAACGAGTCCGAGTCGGCGCGTCTCATCGCCGAACGCACCGCGGCGATGGAGGCCGAGCACACCAAGACGATGAAGGCGGCCGCCGACGAGGCCCGCCGCATCGTGGAGAAGGCGAAGTCCGAGGTCGCCGAGCTGGAGGCGATCAGCTCCCGCGAACGCGCCGCCGAACGTGAACGCCACGACGCCGAACTCTCCGACCAGCGCGAACGGGCCCTCGACGAGGCCAATCACATCCGTCAGACGGCACTCGACATCGCCGGCGAACGCCTGAGCCGGTCCCGCGAGATGGCCCACGCGGCCGACCGTGCCCGTCAGGAGATCGCGGCCAACTTGGGTCAGCTCCGCGACAAGCTCGACGAACTGCCCGAGTTGCTGGCGCAGCCGGAGGACTCCGAGTACACCGTGCTCTCCGACACCGACGACCTCGAACTGCTCAATCGCAAGCTGTCGCCGGAAGCCCGCGCCAACGCCTGAGCGGAGCTCAGAAGAGTCGGAACTCCGTGCTCTCCGCACCGCGCAGGGCTTCGTAATCCAGCACGAGGCAACGGATTCCACGATCCTCGGCGAGCGTCCGCGCCTGCGGCTTGATCTGCTGTGCGGCGAAGACGCCGGCCACCGGGGCCAGGGTGGTGTCGCGGTTGAGTAGTTCCAGGTAGCGCGTCAGCTGCTCGACGCCGTCGATCTCGCCGCGGCGTTTGATCTCGACGGCAACGGTTCCGCCCGCGGCGTCGCGGCACAGCAGATCGACAGGCCCGATCGCCGTCATGTACTCGCGGCGGATGAGGGTGTGGCCGGCTCCCAGCGTCTCCACGTGTTCAGCGAGCAGTTCTTGCAGATGCGCCTCGACGCCGTCCTTGACCAGACCCGGGTCGATGCCGAGTTCATGGTTCGAGTCGTGCTCGATCGACGCGATGGTGATCCGCAGTTCCTCACCGGCCTTGTTGGTGACGACCCAATACGCCTCCGCCGCGGTGCCCTCGGGCACGGCGGCCTCGGTGAGCCAGCACGGCGGGCTCATCCAGTTCAGCGGTTTGTAGGCGCGGTCGTCGGCGTGCACGCTCACCGAACCGTCCGACTTGATCAGCAGCAGGCGCTTGGCCAGGGGCAGATGGGCGGTCAACCGCCCGACGTAGTCGACCTGACACTCCGCGATGACGAGACGCACGAGCCCACCCTAGGGCATCGGCCGCGGCGAACTCACGCGCCCGCGCCGCTCACTGATCGTAGTAGTGCTTCAGCATGAAGGTCTCCGCGTCGATGACGGCATCTTCCATCGTCGCGTGCACGTGTGGCAGCGCCGGATCGAAGCCCTTCAGGTCTTCCGGGGCGTCGAGGTCGGGTGCGGTGCCGTCCGCGCGATGGCGGATCACGCTGGCCCGCACCACGCCGTCGGGGTCGACGAGTGCGGCTCGGCGGCCACTGTCGTCGAGTAGCCGCTTGATGCTGAGGACCATCGTCCGCGCGACCGCATCGATGACACCGATCCGCGAGATCTCCACGATGACCACCGTGTAGCGGTCGATGTCGGCCTCGAGGCGGCGCTGCACGCTCTCGGCGCCGGCGAACGTCAGGTCGCCCTGGAGTTCGTAGACACGGATCTTGTCGCGGCAGGTCCGGAGGTAGCTGCGCTCGCGTTCACTCCATTCGGCACTCACCGGGGTGTCGGCCAGGTCGTAGACCGAGCGGATCGTCACCCGGCTCTCGCGGGTCACGTTGAACATGTGCAGACCGAGGTCCTTCGACAGGTGCCGGCACGTCTCGACGCCGCGGACGCTGTTGCCGTGCTCGTCGAGTCGCGGCGAGTACACGCCGATGCCCAGCTGTCCGGGGAGGACTGCGAGGATCCCGCCACCGACGCCGCTCTTGGCCGGCAGTCCGACCGAGGTGACCCAGTCCCCCGCCCCGTCGTACATGCCGCAGGTGGTCATCACGCTGAGCAGACGCTGCGCGATCTCGGAGGAGAAGACCATGCGGCCGGTGCGTGGGTTCAGGCCACCGTTGGCGATGGTTGCGCCGATACCGGCCAGATCCTCGGTGGTCACGCGGATCGAGCACTGCCGGTAGTAGAGGTCGATCGCGGCGTCCGGATCGGTCTCGAGCGCACCGAAGCTGTCGAGCATGTAGGCGATCGCGCGGTTGCGTGACCCCGTGGCCGACTCGGAGGTGTACACCTCGTCGTCCATCGTGAGCTGCCTCCCCGCGCAGCCCGAGTAGAAGTCGAGGATCTCGGCGAACGCCGCCTCGACGTCTACGCGACCCACGTCGCGGGAGGCCGGGAGCAGCATCGACGCCGCGAAGATGGCACCGGCATTGATCATCGGGTTCTTCGGACGGCGGCGATCGTCGACGCTGATCTCATTGAAGGCCTCACCGGACGGTTCGACGCCGATCTTGGCGTCCACCGCGGTCACGCCGTGCCTCCGCAGTGCCATCGCATAGGTCAGCGGCTTCGACACCGACTGGATGGAGAAGGTCTCGGCGGAGTCCCCGTGCGAGTACGTGTATCCGTCATGGACGCACAGAGACAATCCGTATCCCTCGGGGTCGACCACCGCCAGTTCGGGGATGTAGTCGGCGACGCTACCGGACCGGTCGTCGCGGACTTCGTCCATGATGTGACGGAGGTAGCCGTCGACGAGGGATTCCATGGCCCAATCTAAGCGTGTCCTGGGGCGATCGGGTAGCCGACGCGATGGGGAACGCCGCGAGGAACTCAACAACGGTGAATCGGGCACGGACGTGACTAGGCTGGGCCCAGTGAGATCGCCCCGAGACAGTTGGGAGCACCGATGAAGCTGCTCGTCGCATACATCGCCACCTCCGGGGGCGAAGACGCGGTGTCGTTGGGTGCGTGCCTGGCACGCACATTCGACGCCGACCTCGAGATCTGCATCGTCATCCCGCCGGAACCGGCCGGTGCCGACGACGCGGTGGAGAGACTCTCCGACGCCCTGGACAGCGCGGCGCGCCGCTGGCTCGACGAGGCGGCCGCACGTCTCCCCGATGACATCGAGACCACGACGACGATCGCCGAGCACGCCAATCCCGCCGAGGGACTCATCATCGAGGCACGACGCACCGCCGCCGACATTCTCGTGATCGGCGGAGCCGGCGGTGGGATCCGGGGCCGCCACACGCTGGGGACGGTCGTCAACGACATCCTGCACGCGTCGCCGATCCCGGTGGCGGTCGCGCCGCCCGGGTTCGCGCATCTGGGCGCCGACGAGGTTCGTGAGATCACCGTGACGATCGGGGACCGGCCGGGAGCTCCGCTGTTGTTCGAGACCGCGATCCGCAGCGGTATCCGGGCGCACCGGCCCATCCGGCTGGTCTCGATTCTCGCGATCGACGACATGCAGCCCTGGCGGAACGTCCCCGAGGACGCCGCGATCGAATCTGCCCGACGACATGCTCAGCGCACTCTCGATGAAGCGAGAAAGCAATTGCCGGAGCATTTCCCGGTGACGTCGACCGTCGCCCAAGGCGCGACGATCGAAGAGGCGATCGGGGCGCTGGAATGGCACGACGGTGATGTGGTGATGGTCGGGTCGAGCAGGCTGGCCGCCCCGAACACGTTGTTCCTGGGCACCACCGCCGCGAAGATCTTCCGAGCGGTATCGGTACCGATGATCGTCGTGCCCAAGGGCTCCGACTGACAGCGCTCCCGAGCCCACTCTTCTGCTGCGCGAGTTCGTCGCAAGTCCGTGAAATGCACTGTGGCCCTTCACGATTGGTGTCGTGAAGGGCCACAGTGGAAGTTGTGTTCGGCGGTGTCCTACTCTCCCACACTGATTAAGGTGCAGTACCATTGGCGCTGGAGGGCTTA
>NZ_JANRHB010000005.1:0-262055 GCF_024733855.1 Gordonia sp. GONU | reverse complement strand
CACCCGCGGCCTGCGGTGCGAGGAGCGCACGCGACGAGCCACGAAGGCCTGGTGAGACGACGTCGCCGCCCTTCGTGGCTCGCTTCGCTCGCACCTCAGGGAGCGGGGGTCCCGCACGCGGGCACGGTCACTTCCGCGACCCGCACGCGGGCACGTCGACCGTGACGGTCGGGTCGTCGACCAGCGGCTGTACCGGGACGACGGCCTCGCCCGCCGCCGAGGTCGGCTCGTCGATCTTCAACGTGATCGTGGTGCTCTGTCCCGGTGCGACGCCGACCCGGGTCGAGTAGTACGGCCGGCCGTGCAGGGTCTGTTCGACGTAGAAGGCACCGGCGTCGCCGAGAGTCATCTCCTTGAGGACCGCGCCCTTGGTGGCGAGGAACTCCACGTTGGCGAGGTTGGTGCCCTTCTGCACCGCCAGTTCCGTGCCGAGGCCACCGGCGACGTAATCGGTGAGCCCGGTCTGGTCGAGGGTGTTGGTCAGGGTGACGGTGATCGTGCTCTCTCGGGTGTCTCCGCTGCAATCGCCTGAGGTGTAGTCGATCTCGCGACGCAGGTAGTAGTCGAGCTTGCTGCCCGACGCATTGCCGACGGCAACCTGCAGGTATGGCGCGTCGGTGTCGGAGATCTGGTGACCGAGTTTGGTCGTCTCGAGGATCTCCTGTTCGGCGGGCGTGGTGCTGTAGACCATGATCCGGCGTTCGTGGACGCCGCGTCCGAGCGCCTCGAGCAGGCCGCGCGTGCTGCCGCCCGAGGTGATCAGCTTCTTGACGACGGCCTCGGAGATGGACTGTAGGTACGCCTTTCGCGCCTCGTTGTCATCGGCGAACCGCTGATACGAGGTCGACAGCGTGATGGGCACGACGTTGTCGGCGGTGATCTTCTCCCCACCGGGCAGTGTCACCGCTCCGACGACCTCGAGCACGTATTTCAGCGCGATCGGGTCGAGTGCGATGGCGCCGTCGAGCTGCTGGCCGGTCTGGGCGCGCCAGTTGGCCAGCCAGATCTTCGCGGCGTCGGGGAAGTGCGCGCTGAGGTTTCCGTTGCGGAAGTCGGTGTAGGGCTTGTAATACGAATAGACCGAGTCGTACTCCGGCCCCAGGTTGATCTTCGGCGTCGCCGGGTCGCGGAACTCCGAGTTGGCCCCCAGCTCCGGAACCGTCACGCGCCCCCCGGTCGCGTTGAGCAGGCCGAAACCGCCGACCAGGCCGCCGGTTCCGCGGGCTTCCGACGGCGTCTGGAAGGCCAGGAAGTAGTTGCGCGGCCCCGACGAACCCAGCATCGGCGGGATGAGCTTCGCGGCGATGTCGGTGGCGACGAGGGTGGACTCGGCTGCGTCGACCTGTTCGGCGAGTTGGGTTCTCGCGTCGGCGACCACGCCGAGCCAGCTCGGGTCGATCGCCGCCACCTGGCCGGCCACCTCGGTCGAGCGGGCGGCGACCTTGCTGAGTTCCGGCTGTGCCTCCCGCAGCAGCTTCAGGTTGACGGTGTTCCCCGTCCGGAGCCGATCCGGGTTCAACACGCCGGCGAGGTCCGCGGCCGGGAGGAGGACGTCGGCGGAGAGCGCCTCGACGGCGTCGCTCATCTGTTGCACCGACTCGAGGGGAGACCCGATCCCCGGGATCGCGGCCGCCGCCGACCAGATGATGCCGTGGGACCGATCGGACGCGGCCTGCGCACTGTCGGCAGCAGCCGCGGCGGCCTGCGAGGCTCCGGCCTGATCGCCGTCGAGCATCAGGCTCCGGGCCCGGGAGGCGTCGGTTCGGACCGACTCCAGATCGCCCTTGACCTTCAGCGCCGAGTACGCGAGCCAGGCGACGAGCGCGCCGGCGAGCACCACGATCACGGCGACGATCTGGACCGCCCGGTTTCCGGCGATGCGGCGGATCATCGGCTCTCCCCTGTCGTCTCGGTGACCTGTTGTGCCGCCAGCCATCCGGCGACGGTCTCGACCTTCGGCTCGATCTCGGCGAAGACACGATCGAAGTCCTCACGCGGACGGCCCATCGGGTCGACGATGTCGAGGAGCGAGGAGTTGGGATCGACGCGCCCCCGTCCCGCCATGATTGCTGCGAGTGTGCCGTTCTCGTCCGTGGTGCCGGTCTCCGACAGCGCGGCGAACTCGGTGAGGGTGAACACCCGCTTCCAGCGCGCGGGCGCCATCTGCTGGGCCGCCGCGCGGTGGTCGCGGCTCATGCACAACACGAGGTCGGCCTGCGTCAGCATCGGCGGGCGCAGGTATCGGGACTCGAAACCCGAGGCGTCGTAACCGTGTTCGGTGAGAACCGCGGCCGAATGCGGGTGGATCGGCTGACCGTTGAGTGCGCCGGTGCCGGCACTGCTCGCGGTCACGGCGAGTTCCGTGCCGTCGGCCCGCATGCGGTCGGCCAGACCGGTCAGCACGCGTTCGCCGATCGGCGAGCGGCAGATGTTGCCCGTGCAGACGAACAGGATCGACAGCCCCGTCGACGTCGCGTCCCGGTCGGATCCGGTCACCATTCCTCCTCGATTCTCCTGGCCAGCCGACGCATCACGTCGGGGTCGCCCAGTTGCGCATGTGTCACACCGGCGGGCATCACGTCCACCTCCGGCACCGCGGTCCCGGCATCGTGCCGGACCGCCCGTCCCCAGCTCTGGATGTCCGGATTGTCCTCGGCGGCAACGTAGATGACCTTACCGACGGGCACCGGACCCAATTCGTAGGACCGCAGCGCGGCCGCCAGCGTGCGTGACCGGTCCTCGAACCGCCGAACTGCCTGCGGGTCGTGTCGTTCGGCCGCGGCGCGGAGTGGGTGGTCCGCGCCGAGCAGTTCGTCGTCGGTGACGCCCTGCAGGTCGTCGGGGGTCCGGGAGTCGAGGACCATCAGGACGGCGACCTGCTCCCCGGCCGCCACCAGCTGGCGGGCCATCTCGTGTGCGATGACCCCTCCCAGTGACCAGCCGACCAGGTGGTACGGGCCGGCCGGCTGACGGCTGCGGACGGCGGCGACGTGCAAGGCCGCGATCTCCGGCAGGGTCGCGGGCATGGCGCGGTCGGCGACGACCAGTTCGGGGAGTTGCAGGCCGTACGCGACGGCCCGGTCCAGCGCTGCGCCGAAGGCGCGGAACGGTTCGACGATCCCCGTGGCGGTGTGCACACACCACACGAGCGGGCCGTCGGACCCCGGGGTATCGGGTTCGGGGGCGTCGGGCGCGGGGGCTCCCACCCGCGAGAGCGGCACCACGCGCTGGTCGACCCCGGTGCCCCCGCCCGAGGAGACGGCGTCGACGACGCGGGCGACCTCGGCCGGCGTGCGGTGCGTGAACAGGTCCGCGACGTCGACGGAGATTCCGGTGCGGCGGGTCAGTTCGTCGCGCAGTTGCACCAGGGCGAGGGAATTGCCGCCCATCCCGAAGAAGTCGTCGTCCATGCCGACGCCGTGCTCGTCCAGCACCGCCCGGAACGCGTCGCGGACCGTCGACTCCGTGTGCGTCTCGGGTTCCCGGGTCGATTCCGACCACACCGGCTCGGGCAGACGCCGCTGATCGAGCTTGCCCGCACCACTCAGGGGCAGCTCGGCCATCCCGACGATCCGGCTGGGCACCATGTGCCGCGGCAGGAGCGCGCGGCAGGTGTCGGCGAGCCGGTCGGCGGGCACCGACGAGACCACATAGGACACCAGGGCCGGACCGGCCGGACCGGGCCGCAGCACTGTGACCGAGCGCCGGGCCCCGGCTCCCACCAGGACGGCGTCGATCTCGGCGGGCTCGACGCGCTGGCCCCGGATCTTCATCTGACGGTCGGCGCGACCGACGTAGATCAGTTCGCCGGTCTCGCGATCCCACCGCACGAGGTCGCCGGTCCGGTAGCGGCGACGCCCGTCGTTCCCGGCGACGAAGGTCGCGGCGGTCAGCGCTCGGTCCCCGAGATAACCACGGGCGACGCCGGTTCCGCTCACGTAGAGCTCGCCCACCACGCCGGGCGGCACGTGTCGGAGCCGGGTGTCGAGGACCTCGGCGCCGATCCCGGGGCGCGGGTGCCCCAGCCGCACCGGCTCGCCCGGACGGTAGGCACTGGTGGACACCGTCACCGTCGTCTCGGTCGGGCCGTAGATGTTCAGAACCTGCGCCCGCTCCGACCATGCCGCCGCGAGATCGGCCGGCAGTGCCTCGCCGCCGATGTAGACCAGCCGCAACGCCGTGATCGATTCCGGTCGCATCGTTCGCATCACCGACGGCGTCGCGGTGAACACGCTGACCCGGGTGCGGTCGAGGAACTCGGCGAGTTCGCGTCCACCGACGACCTCGGGGGGAACGACCACCAGCGTCGCGCCCGAGGCCAGTGGCAGCAGCATGTCGTGGAACGTCGCGTCGAAGCCCGGGCTGATCGCCATCCCCACCCGGTCGCCGGACTGCACGTCTCCGAGCGCGGCCACGCGATGCACGCCCCGATGGGTGACGCCGACGACATTCGGGGTGCCGGTGGTGCCCGACGTCGTGATGACGTAGGCCAGCGAGTCCGGCGAGACGCGTGTGATCGGTTCCGAGGCAACCGGTCCCGTCGGTTGTTCGGGGATGTCTTCGCGACCGATCGCCGTCGCGTGCGCCCCGGCGACCACGTGGTCGATCCGGGCCGCGGGATAGGTGACGTCGACGGGGACGCAGACCCCGCCGATGCGGCTCACCGCCCAGATGGCGACCACCGATTCGATGGAGCGCGGGACGACCACCGCGACCGCGTCGCCCGCCCCGAGGCCGCGTGCGCGGAGGGCCCGCGCCGTCTCCGACACCCACGCGTCGAACTCGAGATGGGTGAGGGTGCGCGTGCCGTCGGCGATCGCCGGACGATCACCGTGCAAGGCAACCGCTTCGGCGAACAGGTCGGCGAGCAGTGGTTCGGTCCCGGTGGGCGCGGGGACACGTGCACGGCGGCTGACGAATTCGCGTTCCGCCGCGGTGAGGGGTTCGATCGCGGCGAGACGACGCGCCGGATCACCGGTCACCGCGGCGACGGCGGCCACCAGACGCTCGCCGAACCCGCGGATCACGCTCTCGTCGAGGAGATCCCGTGCGTGATGAAGTTGCAGCCGCCAGCTGTTGCCGGAACGGACGGCGACGATGTGCACGTCGAACTCGCTGTGCGAATCCATCGCGGTGCGTGGCGCATCCGCACGGGGATCGGGCGGCGTACCGGTTGCCGGCGGCGAACCGCCGGGGCCCGGGCCGACGCCGGTGGACTCGACCACCGAGAAGGCCACCTGCACGAGGGGGTGGCGCCCGGGAACTCGCGGTGGATCGACGAGTGCGACGACATCGTCGAAGGCGATGGCCGCATGGTCCAGCGCGGCGAGGTCGGCGTCGCGAACGCTTTCGATGAACCCGCCGACCGTCATCCCGGCGGTCAGCCGCGTCCGGAGGACAACCGTCGAGATCAGCATGCCCACCGTTCCGGCGCTGTCCCCGTCACGGCGCATGGAGGCCGGTGTCGCCACCGCGATGTCGTCGACACCGGTCTGGGCCGCGAGCGCGAGCGCGGTCGCGGCGTGCAGGAGATGGAAGTCGCTCGCCTGTGCGCGGCGGGCCGTCGACGAGATGGATTGGGCGAGAGCGTCGTCGACCGCGAACTCGATCACCGAGGTGCGCAGGTCACGGATGGGCGGACGGTGCTCGGCGAGGTCGAGTTCCCCGCTGTATCCGTCGAGGGCCTCCCGCCAGTAATGCATCAGTTCGGCGCGTGAGTTCCGTTCCTCGGCGACCATCCGGCGCGCGAGAACGTCGAAGCCCGCCGGCTGCCGGTCGAGGGCCTCCCCGGTCAGGAGTGCGGTGAGTTCGCGTTCGACGATGGCCGCGGATTCGCCGTCCATCGCGATGTGGTGGGCGACGAGCACCACCGCGAGCGGCGCGTCTCCGACGCCGGGGGTTCTGGCGTCTCCGACGCTGGTGGTTTCGGCGTCTCCGACGCTGCCCTCCGACAGCAGCCACACCCGCACCGGCGGATCCCCGGCGAGATCGAAGGGTGCGGAGAACTCGTCGGCGATGGCGGTGCCGGTGAGCGCGGAGGCATCCAGATGCCGTACCGGCGGCCGCCATCCGTCGACGACCCGCTGCCGCGGCCCGTCGGGCGTGGCCAGGTAGCGGGTCCGCAGTGCCGTGTGCCGGTCGACGAGTGCGTCCAGTGCAGCTGTGACGTCCGCGCTCGTCACCCCGGCCGGGACCCCGACCACGACCGGTACCGAGTAGATCGGGACCTGCCCGAGCATCTGGGCCCCGACCCACATACGGCGCTGCGTCGGCGCCAACGGGATCTCCTCCGACAGCGCGTCCGAGGGGTCGAAGGTCTCCGCGGCCGCATCGACGGGCTGGTGCGGATCGGCGTCGGCCAGCGCGGACACCGCGGCGGCGAGCGCGGCGGGTGTCGGATGTTCGAACAGCAGACGGGTGGGCACGCGGATGCCGAGGTGACGCCCCAACGCGGAGGTCACCCTGGTGGCCGACAGCGAGGTACCGCCGAGAGCGAAGAAGTCGGCGGACTCCGCGACCGAGGCCTCCGGGACCTCGAGCAGCTCGGCCATGATCGTTCCGACTCGCGAGACGAGATCGGCGGTACCGGGCGCGGGGTCATCGAGTTCGACTGTGCGGTCGCCGGATTCAACGATTCCGTGGTCGGGTGCGGCCACCGCGACCCCGTCGGGCTCGGCAGTCACCGCGACGAGCGGGAACGGTTTCCCGACCTCGCCCACACCGCGCAACACCGCCGTGTACTCGTCGAGCAACGCGTGTGCCACACCGTCCGGGATCTGCCCGGAATGCACCAGCGTGACCTGTAGTTCGCCGTCGCTCTCCGCGAGGACCACCTCGATGTCGTACTTCGCATCGACCGTGGAGGTGGCCTCGGTGATCAGGGAGGCCACCGCGCCGCCCAGGGCGATCTCACCGGACGCCTCGGGGACGACGTCCTGACTGACGAGCAGCACCGAGATCAGCGGATCATCGCCGTTCCGGGCCGCGGGCCGGACCGCCCGCACGACGTCCTCATAGGGGACGTCGCTGTGCGCCAGCGCGGCCAGCGCGACGTCGCGGACCTGCTCGACGGCGTCTGCGACCGGCGTGTCCGGCCGGAGTCGGGTGCGGAGCGCGACGGTGTTGACGAACATGCCCACCACCGGCTCCCATTCGGGGGCCGATCGTCCGTGGACCGGGACACCGATCAACACGTCCCAGTTGCCGGTCAGCTGACCGAGGGTCGCCGAGAGAGCTGCGTGCGCAACCTGGAAGACCGTGGCCGACAACGTCCTCGCGGTCTGATGGATCGCGAGTGCCGGCACCGACGCGGTGATCCGACCGGTGCCGGCTGCGGCATCGGGCTCGCGGTGGCCGGGCAACCGAAGCGGTTCCGGAACGTCGGCGAGAGTCGCTGTCCAGTAGCGGATCTGACGCGCGTAGAGACTCTCCCGATCGGACGGGTCACCGAGTCGCGCCATCTGCCACTGGGTGAAGTCGGCGTAGGTGAAGGCCTCGTAGGCGGCCACCGCCAGTCGCTCACCGTCGTATGCCCGCATCAGATCGGCGAGCAGCACGCGGATCGACCAGCCGTCGATGGCGATGTGGTGGAGGACGGCCGCGAGGTACAGCTCGGGGGCGTCGGCCGTGGTGTCCTCGGACGTGTCCGCCTCGAAGACCGTCGCACGAAAGCCGGGCTCGTTCTCGAGATCGAATGGCGCACGCAGGTATTCCGTCACCTGCTGGCGAAGCACGGTGCCGATGTCATCGTCACCGACCTCGACGAGGCGGTGCGCCAGCACCGGGCTGCGGTGTTCGATCTGGCGCTGTACCGGTCCGGTCGGCGAGTCCGGGTAGACGGTGCGGAGCACCGCGTGGGCGCCCACCACCTCGTCGACGGCCTTGCGCAGGCGGGCGACATCGACGCGACCACGGATCCGCATCACCACCGGTACGTGGTAGGCGGTCGAGGTCGGATCGAAGTGGTGGTGAATCCACATGCGGCGCTGCGGATAAGCCAGCGGCAAGGGATCGGGTACGGGGAGCCGCGCCGGCGTCGGCAACAGTGCGGCGACGGTTTCGGACGACTGTGAGACCAGGGCGTCGACGCTGCGGGCCAGCTCGCCGATCGTCCGCGTCTCGAACAGCAGGCGTGCGGCGACATCGACGCCGGTGGAGGTGGACAGCCTCGAGGTGACCTGTGTCGCCGACAGCGAGGTGCCGCCGTCGGCGAAGAAATCCGAGTCCGCGTCGAAGCTGTCGGCGGGGCGGTCGATGACCTCCGCCCAGACCGATGCGATGAGCAGTTCGGTCTCCCCCGACAATGCGCGGCGAGCGGTGACCGCACCGGCGGTACCGAAGTCCGGTGCGGGCAGGGATGCGACGTCGATCTTACCGTTGCGGCCGATCGGCAATTCCTCGACCTCGATGAAAGAACCGGGAATCATGGTGCGCGGCAACACATGCGCGAGCCGAGATGCGAGGTCGTCGGTGCGCAGGACGGCATCGGGCTCGCCGACGACCCAGGAGACCAGGATCTTCTCGCCGGCTGCGGTGGCGCGGGCCGCGGTCACCGATGTCGCGACACCGGGCAGTCGGGACAGGGCCGCATCGATCTCTGCGGGTTCGAGACGGACTCCACGGATCTTGACCTGGTCGTCGGTGCGGCCGTGGATCACGAAGGTCCCGTCGCCGCGGCGATGGACCAGATCTCCGGTCCGGTACATGCGTGTGCCGGACCGACCGGCGACGAACGCGGCCGCGGTCGTCCGCGGATCGTCGAGATACCCACGTGCCAGGCAGTTCCCGGAGAGGTAGAGCTCTCCGACAGTGTGGTCCGGGACCGGACGCAGCATGGGGTCAAGGACGTGCATGGTCACGCCGTCGAGTGGCCGTCCGATGTGCACGACGCCGAGGGCGGGGTCGGTGTACCGCGCACTGCTCACCGCGACCGTCGCCTCGGTCGGGCCGTATTCGTTGCTGAGGGTGCCGCCGCGGGTCCACTCACGGATCAGACCGGCCCCGAGCGGTTCACCGCCGACCGCGACGTGCCGGACGTGCGGTAGGCCGCCGGGGCGCAGGGTCGCCAGCACCGACGGGGTGGTGAGCAGGACGGTCACACCGGCGTCCTGGACCAGGTCGGCGAGTTCGTCCGCCGCGATGACATCGGGCGGGCACATGACCACCGTCGCACCGGCGACCCGCGGCGGCAGGACACCCATCAGGTGGGCATCGAAACCCGTTGCGTACGTGTGCATTACGCGGTCAGCAGCGCTCAGACGCAGCCGTGAGACGGTGTCGCGAGCCCACCCGGCCAGACCGCGATGGGTGACGGCGACGCCTTTCGGCACACCCGTCGTTCCGGAGGTGAAGGTCACGTAGGCGACGTCGTCCGGTGTCACCGCCCGCATGCGTTCCGTGTCGGCGAAGGGCGGCACCACCGCGGGCAGCTCGGCGAACAGGTCGTCGAGCGCGACGACCGCGGTGTCGATCCCGGTGGTGTCGATCCCGGAGAGGGTGAGCACCACCGCCGGATGGCACCGACCGAGGATCAGGTTCCGACGCTCGACCGGGTCGGCGGGGTCGATGTTGACGAACGCCGCTCCCGCGCGGGCGATCGCGGCAGTCGCGACCATGCCGAACGCCGACCTCGGAAGCAATTCGATTACCACGTCGCCCGCGCCGACCCCCTGTTCGACCAGTAGCCGCGCCAGATGTGCGGACAGCCGGTCGAAGTCGGCCTCGGTGATCTCGGCCCCGAATCCCGGTATGCGATGTCGCGAATCGACGATCGCGATGTCGGACGGGGACGCGGCGCCGTACGACGTGAGCAGCGCGTCGAAGGTCTCCGGCTCGAACTCCGGGCGCGTCGCATCCTCACCCTCCGCGCTCATCAGCGACACGACCGGCTCGTCGGGCGCGAGCACGCCGCGTCGCAACGTCTCGACGACCAGCTCGCACAGGGCCTCCAGGCGGCCCGCGGTCGCGACCGAATCGGTGCAGGACATCGTCAGGTGCAGAGCACCGCCGTGCCGGTACATCGAGACGTCGATGCCGAAGAGCGGGATCCCCAGAACCCCGGCGGCGGCACTGTCGGCCGACCCGGTCGGGAACTCGGCCTCCACCCACTCCACGATCGCGTCCGGCACCGCGCCGAACGACACCTCGAACAACGGGGTTCCGGCGCCGGCACGACCGGGGTCGGCGATCTCGGAGATCTCGGTGAGCGGCAGATCGGCATGGGCGAAGGCACCGAGATCCACCGTCGTCACCCGCGACAGGAGTTCGACGAAGGTGAGTTCCGGGTCGATGGGCGTGTGCAGCGGCACCGCACGGGCGAACAGCCCCGGCACACCGACGAGACCCGGGTCCAGACGACCCGACAGTGCGGTGCCGATGGTCACCATCCGCGCGCCCGACTGCCTGGCCAGTACCGCGGCGAGGACCGTGTGGGCCGCGATGAACGGGGTCGACGCCCGGGCGACGGTCAGCGCGTCGAGCGACGCGGTGACGGTCGCGTCGAGACGCGCGTGAGCGCGGTGCACGATCGTCTCCGCCGCCGGCGCAACGGTTTCCGCCTGCAGGTTCACCTCGGGGAGCCGGAGCTGTTCCACCGGCCGGGCGAACGCGTCCCGCCAGAACGCGGTGAGCTCTGCCCGCCTCGACTCGAGCGTCTCGTCCCGCCAGACGGAGTACCGCCGATAGTCCGTTCCGCTCGTCGGCAGTGTCGCACCGGCGAGTGCGGTGTCGAGTTCGCCGGCGAGGATCGCGAAGGACTCACCATCGGCGGCGATGTGGTGGATCACGCCGAGAAGCCAGGTGGCCCCGTCGATCCGGACGATCCGGACCCGCCAGGGAAGCGCGGAGGCGAGGTCGATGGGCGTGGCCATCGACGCGAGGACGGTGGTCGCATCCGGGCCGGCGATGTCCGGCCCAGAGATGTCCGGCCCAGAAAAGTCCGACACCGAGGCGTCCCACGCGGACACTTCCGGGGCATCGGGACCGAGTTGCCGTTCGAGGTGGTCGAGGACGTCGGCGTCGTCCCACCGATGTTGCACCGGGACCCCGCCGCGCATCGGGAATCCGGTGCACAGTGCGTCGTGCCGGGTCACGATCGCGGCCAGCGCACGACGTAGGTCCCCGGGTGTCGCGTCGATCGGCAACGCCAGTGGCAGGAGGTAGCCGGTGAACTCCGGTTCGGTCCGCCATCGCAACCACACGTCCATCTGCTCGGGCGTGAGCGGGAGATCTCCAGGGATCGCGCGGTCGTCCGACAACAGGGACACCCGCGGCGGGGCGGTCGACGTCCCCGGTGTGGCGAGCCGGGCAGCGAGCTCCGCGACGGTGGGGTACTCGAAGATGTCGGCCACCTCGACGCGGTACCCCATCCCGGCGAGCGTGGCGGCCAGGCGTGCCGCCGAGAGCGACGTACCGCCGGCGGCGAAGAAGTTCGTGTCGGCGCCGAGGTGACCCGCGTCCTCGCCGACGACCGCGCGGATCGCCGACGCCACCGTCTCCTCGATCGGGCCGAGTGCCCGTCCGACCGGCGGAGCGGTGTCGCTGATGACCGCGAAGAGCTTGTCGCGGTCGATCTTTCCGGTCCGGGTCATCGGCCAGCCGTCGACGATCGCGACCCGGGACGGCACGGCGTGCCCCGGCAATCGGGTGGCGCAGCCGGCCAGGATCGACGCCTCGTCGAGGTCGTCGAGGACGTCGAAGTCGGCGAGGCCGTCCTCGGTCACGAAGGCCAGCAACTGTTCGTCGCCTGCACGACGGCCCGGCCGTACCAGGACGCGCGCATCGCCGATGCCGGGCATCGCACGGAGGGTGGAGACGATCTCGCCGAGTTCCACACGGTGGCCACGGATCTGGACCTGGTCGTCATTGCGGCCGAGGTAGGCGAGTCGGCCCGGCCCCACCTCACGGACCCGGTCGCCGGTCCGGTACATCCGCCGGCCGGTCCCCGACGGATCTGCGACGAACCGTGTTGCGGTCAGGCCGAGAGCGTTGAGGTAGCCGAGCGCGACCTGCTCGCCGACGAGATACAGCTCGCCGGCCGCGCCGGTCGGCACCGGTCGCAGGCACCGATCGAGGACCATCCATCCGACGCCGTCGAACGGCGTGCCGATGATGCTGCGCTCGTCGTCGAGGTCGACGTCGGCGGCGGTGAGGACGACGGTCGTCTCGGTGATGCCGTACATGTTGACCAGTCGGGTACCTGGATGTTCGGCGGCCCACGCGCGCAACGTCTTCGGTGCGAGGGTCTCGCCACCGAAAACGACGGCCCGCAGTGACGGCAGTTCCGGCGGGGCGGGAGTTGTCGCCAGGTCGACGATTCCGCTGAACGCGGTCGGGGTCTGCGAGAGGATGGTGATCCCGTGCCGTTCGATCGTCTCGGCGAGAGCTCGGGGATCCCGCACGGTCGCACGGTCCACCACGACGACGCTGCCGCCGGAGGCGAGCGCACCGAGGATCTCCCAGACCGAGAAGTCGAACGCGTAGGAGTGCACCCAGGCCCAGACGTCCCGTGGGGAGGCCTCGACGAGATCGAGTCCTGCCCCCAGCAGTGCGGCCACGTTCCGCCGGGTCACCACCACGGCTTTCGGCAGGCCGGTGGAGCCGGAGGTGTGGATGACATAGGCGGCACCCGGCATCGGCTGCGCGCGTTGACGACCCAGACCTTCCGTCACCTCGAGGCGGCTGTCGATGACCGCGGCCGGGGCGGTCCCGGCCAGGATCAGGTCGATCCGCGCCTGCGGGTGGTCGGGGTCGATCGGGACGTAGACCGCGTCGGCCAGCAGGGTCGCGACGATCGCCACCACGGTGTCGGCGCGACGATCCATGAGCAGCGCGACGCGATCGCCGGGCCGCACGCCGAACGACTCGAGGCGCGTCGCGAGGGCACGCGCCCGGTCGACGAGACCGCGGTAGTCGAGCGTCTCGTCGCCGACGATGACCGCGGTCGCCTCGGGGTGTGTGTCGGCGTGGCGCAGGAGCGCCCGAATGGGATCGATGCCGACGGGAGCGACGCCGGTGGTCCGGTTGCTGCCCGGCTCGGTGACCGGGCCAGGCGACAGACACTCGGCGACGGTCTGATCCGGCGCCGCGGCGCCCAGGGCCGCGACGGCCTCCACGAACCTGTCGAGAAGTCGCGCGGCCGCCGGTACGTCCACGCGGTTCTCGGCGATCGTCAGCGTGACGGACAGCCCGTCCCCGTCGTCGATCACGGTGAACTCCAACGCGGTTCGGGCGTCGCGGGTACGCAGCGTCGCGCCGTCGGTGAACACCGCCGATGCGATGAGATCGGGCGCGGTCGCGTGATACGCGAAGATGACGTCGGACAGTCCGGTCGGCGCGGCGTCGGCCAGCGCGACGGCGGTGCCGAGGTCTCCCCCGACGGCCGCGAGCGCATCGGCGACCGAGGTCTCGCGGGCACCGGTCACCCGTACCGGCACCGTCTCGACGAACATGCCGACCGGGCGGAGTTCCTCGCTGGTGAACCGCCCGGACACCGGCATCGACATCACGATGTCGTCGGAGTCGGTGAACTCGCCGAGGGTTGCCGAGAGGGCCACGCACAGAAGCGTGTTGACGGTGGTGCCGCACTCTCGCGCTCGCGCGGCCGCGGCATCGGCGACCGCGCGCCCGATCCGCCGGCACGTGTGGACCGCCGGTCCGGCGGTGAGCCCGGACCCCGCCGCAGTGCTCGCCGCGGGTTCGGGTAAGGCGAGCCGATCCGGTGCATCCCGCCGGAACCGGGTCCAGAAGACCTCCGCCGCAGGCGTTGACGCGGTCGTCGAACCGGCGGCCCGCGCATCCAGGACCGCACTGAACGAGACGGCCTCGGTCTCCCAGACGGGTCCTGCGCCGGCGGCACGCGCACGCACCGCGTGGGCGAAATCCTCCAGCACGATGTGCAGCGACCACTCGTCGACGGCGATGTGGTGGGCGACGAGAACCAGTTCGACGGCTCCGCCGGTCTCGTCGAGCACCGCTCGCCAGGGAACCTCGGTCCGCAGGTCGAACGGCGCCGAGACCGCGTGGTCGACGCCGGGGGCGTCCAGGGTCGCGCTGGTGACCGGTGCGGCAGCAGCCGATTCGTCCTGGTCGCGAACCTGCGCGACGGGCTCCCCGTCGACCTCCGGGTACACGGTCCGTAGGGCCTCGTGCCGGGTGGCCACGTCGATCAGCGCCATCCGTGCGGCGTCGGCGGAGATCTGTTCGGCGAGCGTGAGCCGCACGGGCAGGTGGTACACCGTCGCATGAGGGTCGGCGCGGTTGAGCAGCCAGATCTCCTGCTGGGCACGGGTCGGCCGATAGGCGACGACGCCGTCGGTGGACGTCGTCCGCCTCGGGACAGCGGCCTCGATGACCGCGGCGAGCTCGGCAAGTGTCGTCACCGAGGCGAGGTCGCGCATGTTGACCACCACGCGCAGGGCGCTGCCGAGGTGGGTGGCGAGCTGCATGAATCCCAGTGAGGTGGCGCCCAATCGGACGAGTTCGTCGTCCATCGACGGACGCGGCACGCCGAGTACCTCGGTCACCGCTTCGGCCACCGCCACCTCGTCCGCCGTCGACGGCGGACGATACGCCGCCTGCGCCTCGGGTGCGGCCGTGATCGATTCGGCTGCCGCACGCCGGTCGAGGTTGCCGGTGACGTCGGTGGGCAACTCGTCGAGGACGACCACACGACGGGGCCGGGTCGATGCCGGCACCTCGTCGTCGACGCGTCGCCGGACCGCGGCCCGAACGCGTTGCCGGTCGACCTCGTCGGAGTCGCACACGACGCCCACATCGAGGCCGCCCGCCGCCACCACCGAGACCGCGTACCCGACGCCGGCGACCTGCCCGGCCGCCCGGTCGAGCGCGGCGAGGTCGATGCGCACCCCGTCGAGGGTCACCACGTCGTATTCGTGATGGTCGATCACCAACGCGCCGGTGCCCGGATCGAAGTGACCGCGGTCGCCGGTGTGGAGCATGCGTGCTCCCCGCTCCCAGGGGCACGCCACGAAGGTGAATGCGGTGTGCACCGGATCTCCGGCGATGACCGTGGCCACCTGCGGGCCGGTCACGTAGACATCACCCGTCACCCCGGCCGGAACCGGACGCAGCGACGGGTCCAGGACGGCGAGTCCGGCACCGGGACGCGGTGTCCCACTGGGCAGACGGTGGTCGACGGCGGCATCGGGGGCGATCCGGCGGTTGACCGTCACCGGGCCGAATGCACCGCGCGGACAATACGGCGCCGATACCTCGCGGCCGAAGGCCAGGCGCACCAGGGCGGCCGGTGCGATGTCCTCCCCCGCCACCACGAGCGAGGTCACCGGTCCCTGCACGCTCAGGCGCGGAACATCTCCCGGTGTCGCGATCACGTGCGTGGCGGGCGCGGCGTCCGCGCCGGGCACGACGAGCCGCAGACCGTGCGCGGCTGCCGCGATGATCTCGAGGTGGGCCGCCGACGACGCCGAGGGGGCGCCGAAGAACAGCCGACCGTGTTCGAGATCGGTTGCGGCGGCGTCGAACACGCCGGTCGCGATCAGGGCGGCCAGCGCACGTTGGGGCACCGCGAGGGTGGTGAGCTCAGAAGTCGCTCCGGTGATCGCGAGATGTGCGGCGATGTCATTCGGCGCGGGCCTGCGGGCCGGCCCCCCGGAAGCCTCGAGCCCACCGAGTTCGGCGAGGGTCAGCACGCGCGGCGCGGACTCGGATGCCGGGGCATCCTCGGACCGCGCGGCGATGACGACCTCGGGACGAGTGGCCTCCGGCAACGACGCGATGGCCGCCGGCGGGGCGAGCGGATCGAGCAGGAGGACCGCGGCACCGCTCACCCCGACCGCCCACCACGCGGTCAGCCGGTCGACGCCCGGCGGCAACGCAAGGGCCACCGTGGATCCCGGAACCACGCCGACAGTTCGGAGGCGGGCAGCGAGATCCGTTGCGCGCAAGTGCAATTGTCTGAAGGTGAGTGGACGGGTACGCGGCTCGTCGAACACCGGCGAATGCGCGTGACGCGCGGCCGCGGTCGCGAGCGCCTCCGGGACGGTCGCCGGCCCGGGTTCGGGGATCGCGCCGCGGACCACCGTCATCGGGTTCGCCAGCGGGAGATCGTCGATGCGGGTGTCGGGTGCCTGCAGCAGGGCGTCGGCGAAGGTGCGCAGCATGGCGACGAACTGCCGATGATGCTCGGCCACCTCGGCCTCGTCGTAGCGGTTGGGGTTGGCCTCGACGCCGATCATGAGCACCGAGTCCCGGTCCTCACCGGCGACCGGCACGATGTTGACGGCCAGGTCCTCCGCGGGGCCGACGGTCAGGATGTTGAAGGTGCCGTGCGCCTCCCCACAGGGGAATTCGCGCTGGAAGAGCATCAGGTTGAGCATCGGGCCCGACCGCTCCTGCGCCGCGGCCCGCCGGACCCTGCCGCTGGTCTCGTCGGCGGCGACGTCGGCCCAGATGTCCTCGCCACGATAACGCTGATGCCGCAGTGCACCGAGGAGCGCCGCCTGGCTGCCGGACAACGCTTCGGCGACCGACCCATGCCCCGCGACCCCGGTACGGAGGGGAACGATGTTGGCCACCGGCAGCGGTGTCGACCGGAGCGCCGCGATGGTGCGGGCGGCGACCGGGAACTGGAAGATCACCTCGTCGCCCTCGGCGGCTGCCCGGCACAGGTAGGCCGAGAACGCGGCGACGATGACATTCGGCAGGATCGTCGAGTTCGCCTCGGCCGCGCGGCGGAGAAGATCCATCGTCTCCGTGTCCAGCGGCGTCGCGATTCGTCGCGAGAGTGCCTCGGGCCGGCCGCGTCGATGCGCGAGCGTCGCGGGGATCCCCACTCCTGCCATGGACTGACGCCAGTAGGCGCGGTCGGTGTCGAAGCGACGCGATGCGCGGTACTCGTCGTCGGCACGCGCGGGCAGATCGAGGTCCACCGGCTTCGCGGGCGGAGGTGTGCCGCCGGTGACCGCGGCATGGTAGGCGGCGATGGCCTCGACCATGCGGTCCTTGCCGCCCATGCCATCCGTGAGCAGGTGATGACCGCGGTTGTACACGATGAACTTCTGCTCGGCGAGACGGAACAGGCAGCCGCGAGCGGTGCGATCCACCCGAGGGTCCAGTGGTCGCGCACAGTCCTCGCGCATGATCGCCTCGGCGGCGGCACGCGGGTCGGGACGGTCCCGGAGATCGATCACGTCGGCCCAGTAGTGCAACGACGGGTCGTACACACCCACCAACCCGTCGTCGGTGTCCTCGAACCTCACCTGGAGGAACTGGGCGCGACGCACCACGTCCCCGGTGACGCGCAGGAAGAGGTCGATGTCGATGGGTCCGTCGATCTCCACGTACTGCGCGACGTTGATCGGCACGTCCATGGCCGCCTGTTGGGCGAACCACAGCGCTTGTTGCGCAGCACTGAGCCGGAATCGTCGCGCGATTCCGACAGTCGGGGCCACCGGCGGCGGGTTCGGGGCGCTCATCGTCGGCCCGTCCGGCGCTCACCAGGTCCGTGGGACCCGGAACTCATGGCGCGTGCCGACCGTCTGATCCCCCCGGCCTGCGAAGCGGCGCCATCACCGAGATCCCGTCTCGATGAATGCACGAAAACAAATCAGCAAATCGGGACTCCTCGAAGAAGTACCCGAATCGCGAGAAAGACGTGGAGCGAATGGGCGTGATTCCGGGAAACAGCGGCGTCGCGACACAATTCATCGCCAACGGATTCAACATGCCGAAATTCAACACGGTGAAGTTCAACGCCCTGCCTCACCACTCACCATGCGCCGTCCTCGTCACGTCCGACTGCTGTCACCTGTACGCCAGAACCGGCCGTAACCACACCGGCTCTCCGGTTCCGTCGGCACCGTCTTCTCCAGCGACCGCCCGACCCGGGACGTCATCGCCGATTTCGTTCTCCGGTGGCATTGTCCGAGCTTACGACCACCGGAATGACAACGGTCACACCAGTGCGTCCTGGACGAATGCCGTTCTGCGCCGCGCGGATACCCAAGAGCCTATGGGACGGCTTGACGCCTCACAACTCGGGGGCATCCGTATCGAATCGGCGACCGGTTGAATAACGCCGAATTCATCCGTAGACAATCACGGAACAGCAGGAAATGGATTTGGCCATTTCGCTCAATTCACTGTCTCGTATGCGTCGCGAACTGTTGCGAAAATCGGGCAGGCATCTGTCGTCCACACGAAAGACCTCGCGCCACGGACACTTCGACGGCCGCCGGAGCCGGCCCTCGAATCGAGAGCGCTTCGACGGCCGGCGCAGAATACCGACGTTCCGCATTCGCCGCGGAATCCGGGCGCCCACTCTCTTCGCGCCAGATCGGCGTCGAACAGAAATGCGCGCCCGGTTCGGCGCGCGAGGATCAGCCGTTGAAGATGTCGCGCAGCGCCGCGACCTCGGCGACCCGCTCGGAGTGGGTCGGCGCGGTGGGTGAGGCGAGGATGCAGGTGACTCCCGCCTCACGGAACGCGGCCACGCGCTCGGCGACCTCGGCCTTGGAACCGATGAGCGACATGCCGCTCACGAGCTCGTCGGGAACGGCCGCCGCAGCCTCGACCTTCTTGCCGTCGAGATAGAGGTCCTGGATGAGCTTCGCCTCGTCGGCATAGCCGTACCGGATGGCCAGCTGGTTGTAGAAGTTCTTGCCGCGGGCACCCATGCCGCCGATGTAGAGCGCGGCATGATGGCGGACGAGCTCCTTCGAGTTGCTGATCTGCTCCGGGTCGTCGGAGATCCGGGCGGTGGCCTGTACGACGATACCCAGGTCACCCAGCGACGGGTCACGCTTGGCCTTGCCGGCGGCGAGGGACTCGCCGAACGCGGCGTCGATGTGCTCCGGGTGGAACAGGATCGGCTGCAGCTCGTCGAACATCTCCGCGGCCAGCTCGATGTTCTTGGGGCCGATGGCGGCCAGCAGGAGCGGGATGTTGTCGCGGACCGGGTGGTTGATGATCTTGAGCGACTTGCCGAGACCGGAACCGCCGTGCGCCTCGTCGAGCGGCAGAGTGTAGTGCTTGCCCTGGTAGTTGAGCTTCTCGCGACGCCACACCATGCGGCAGATCTCGGCGTGCTCACGGGCCCGGCCCAGCGGGTAGTCGTACTTCACGCCGTGGAAGCCCTCGATGACCTGCGGTCCGGAGGCACCGATGCCGAGCACCGCACGGCCGCCGCTGATGTAGTCCAGACCGGCCGCGGTCATCGCGAGATTGGTCGGGGTCCGCGAGTACATCGGCAGGATCGCGGTCTGCAGTTCCATCTTCTCGGTCTTCGCGGCGATGAAGCCGAGCTGGGAGACCGCGTCGAAGCTGTAGGCCTCCGGGACCGCGATCCGTTCCACGCCTGCGGCCTCGAAGTCGGCGAGATTGTTGATGGTCTCCCGGAAGTCGCCTGCGTAGTTGATCGGCATGCCCAGCTTCATCGATGTCATGGCGTCGGATTCTTCCACAGCGACCGCCGGTTCGACCATGGTCGCCGAGCGTTCGTTCGCAACCGAAAGCGATACGCGTCACACCTGCGCGGAACTGCGATGACGTAGCCGACACGCCGACGACACGGTGAATCCCGACCGAACAGTGCCGGAACGTTTAGGAAATTCGAAGCCGAGCCCTCATCATGAAAAGCATGAGCGGCGAAATGCTGATCCTGGTGCTGTTGGTGATCACGGCCCTCGGCTTCGATTTCACCAACGGCTTCCATGACACCGGCAACGCCATGGCAACCTCGATCGCCACCGGCGCACTGAAACCGAAAGTCGCCGTCGGACTCTCCGCGATCCTCAATCTCGTCGGCGCGTTCCTCTCGGTCGAGGTCGCCGCCACCATCACCAAAGACGTCCTGAACATCCAGCAGACCTCCGGAGCCGACGCCGGCGAGGTCGTCGCCGGCCTCACTCCCGCGACCGCGCTGTTGATCATCTTCGCCGGACTCATCGGCGGCATCCTCTGGAACCTCTTCACCTGGCTCTTCGGCCTCCCGTCGAGTTCCTCGCACGCTCTGTTCGGCGGGCTCATCGGTTCCGGGATCGCGGCCATCGGCCTGTCCGGCGTGAACTGGCACGGTGTGTTCGGCAAGATCATCGTGCCCGCTCTGCTCGCCCCGGTGATCGCCTGTGTCGTCGCCGCGTGCGGGACCTGGCTCGTCTTCACCATCACGCGTCATCTCGCCGAGAGCCGCAAGGAACAGGGCTTCCGGTACGGCCAGATCGCCAGCGCCTCACTGGTCTCCCTCGCGCACGGCACCGGAGACGCCCAGAAGACCATGGGTGTGATCGCGATGGCCCTGATCGTCACCGGACACCTCGACGCCTCGACCGTGAGTCACGGCCTGCCGCTCTGGGTCGTGGCGAGTTGCGCCGCCGCCATCGCGATCGGAACCTACCTCGGTGGCTGGCGCATCATCCGCACCCTCGGAAAAGGCCTGGTGGAGATCAGCTCCCCGCAGGGCATGGCCGCCGAGGCCTCGTCGGCCGCGATCATCCTGACCTCCAGCGCGGCCGGGATGGCGCTGTCCACCACGCAGGTCGCCACCGGTTCGATCCTCGGCTCCGGCATCGGCAAGCGCGGCGCGCAGGTCCGCTGGGCTGTCGCCGGCCGGATGGCTGTCGCATGGCTCACCACCCTGCCTGCTGCCGGACTCGTCGGCGCGGCGTCGTTCTACATCGCTCACCTACTCGGCGATGTGGCGGGAGCGGTCGCGATCTTCGGTCTGCTTGTCGCCGGGTCCGCCTACATGTACTGGCGCGCCCAGCAGAACAAGGTCGACGCCGGCAACGTCAACGACGACTGGGACGAGACCACCGGATCGGTGCTGCCCGCCGATCTGCCGACCGATCCCGGGACGACCCCCGACACCCCCGCTCGGTCCGCCTGACGACCGGCTCCACCGACCACCACGCGCGCACACGAAAGGATCCAGCTGAGATGGACATCGTCGAGGCGATCGGCAAGGTGCTGTTCATCGGCCTGCTCTTCGGCGCCGGGCTGCCCGCCTTGTTCGCGGTCGGCCTGCGATTGCATGAGCAGGGTTCCGACGACGTCGTCGACGGGTCGGTCGTCACGGGCAGCCCAGCGATGCGTGTGCTCAGCTATGTGATCTTCGCCGTCGTCGCGCTCGTCATCATCACCGCGCTGCTCTGGATCACCCGCCAGACCATCTACTTCCATACGGGCATCAAGCTCTTCCCATTTGGTTACAAGTGACGCCCACCTGGGTAAACCGTGGCCACAGACGTGCAAGAGCCGGAGACGCGATCAACCATGACCACTGAAATCCCCCTCTTCGAATCCGTGATCAACTGGATTCGCAAGGGCTATCCCCAAGGTGTCTCGCGCACCGACTTCCCGCCTCTGATGGCGCTTCTCACGCGTGTGCTGACCGACGAGGAGGTCACCGCCGTGGCGGTCCAACTCGTCAAGGAGTACGGACCCCGGGAGCCGGTGACCGAGGAGCAGATCGCCGCGGCCATCGAGCGGGTCATCAGCGAACCACCCACGCCTGAGGAGGTCGACCAGGTCGCGGGCCGTCTCGCCACCGTCGGCTGGCCGCTCGTGTCCAGCCGGCCCTGACCGGGTGACCGTCGGCAGACGAGAAGTGCCGGCGTCTGCGCCGAGACCTACAATCACGCGTGCTGTGGTGCAGCACGCGTGATCGCATCGAGAGGCGCATCCGCGTCCCGGGCAGGAGAGGGGGTGAGGAGTGTGGATCATCCACCGTTGCTCTACCGCATCATCGAATGGCTGCGTGCCGGATATCCCGACGGGGTGCCGCAGGGCGACTACATCCCACTCGTCGCCCTCCTGCGTCGCCAGCTCAGCGAGGACGAGGTGCAGGAGGTGTCGTCGCGGCTGATCCGGCAGTCGCCGCCGCCCGAGCCGATCTCCAGGATCGACACCGCGGTCGCGATCACCAAGGTCACCCACGAACTGGCACACGAGGACGACATCGCTCGCGTGCGCCGTCGCCTGGAGTCATGCGGCTGGCCGTTCGACGCCCCCAGCCCGGACAACTCGGATCCGAAACCGGGAGCGGCCCGGAAAACACTTCGTGCCCTTCGACTCCCCGCCCGACCAGAGGTCGTCGCCCGGCGCGATGACCTGCTCGCCGTGCTCGACGGTTCGACCGCGATCGTGCCCACCTCCGACGACGCCCGGGAGACAGCGCTTCTCCGGGCCGCCCTCGCCGTGGGTGAGCCGATCGCCGACGAGGTCTCGCTGGTGGTCTCCACCTCGGGTTCGACCGGTGTCCCCAAGGGTGCACAACACACTCCGGCGACGCTGTCTGCATCGGCGCGGGCGACCGCCGATCGCCTCGGCGGCCCGGGCAACTGGCTCCTCGCCCTCGCCCCGCATCACATCGCGGGACTGCAGGTCCTGTTGCGCGCCTTCGCCTCCGGATTCACACCCACCGTGCTCGATCTGGCCGCGGGCTTCGACGCCGAGGGTTTCGCCGATGCTCTGGACCGGCTCGACGGGCCGCGCCGCTACACGTCACTCGTGCCGACGCAGCTGATCAAGGTCCTCGACTCGCCGCGTGCCACCGCCGCGCTCCGCTCCGCCGACGGGTTGCTCGTCGGCGGTGCGGCGACCCCCGCTCCCCTGTTGCGCCGCGCCGTCGACGCGGGACTCCCCATCGTCCGCACCTACGGGATGAGCGAGACCGCCGGTGGTTGCGTCTACGACGGCGTTCCGCTCGACGGCGTGGTGATCCGCATCGATGAGCCGTCGCCGGACGGTGTAGGGCGCGTCGTCCTCGGTGGTCCGACGGTGGCGCACGGGTACCGCAACCTGCCGGATCATCCCGCTTTCGCCGAGGCCGGCTGGTTCCGCACCGATGACCTCGGACGCCTCGACGACGGTGTCCTGTCGATCGTCGGGCGCGCCGACGAGGCGATCCTCACCGGCGGACTCACCGTGGTGCCGCAGGTCGTCGAGGCGGTGATCGCCGAGGACCCGACGGTCGCCGAATGCGTGGTCGTCGGACTCCCCGACGACCGTCTCGGCGAGAAGGTCGTCGCGGTGGTCGTTGCACGACGCGGAGATCCGGTCGACGTCAACCGGATTCGCGGGTCGGTCGCCGAGCGACTCGGCCGGTACGCGGCGCCGCGGGAGGTCATCGAGGTCGACGAGCTGCCGCTGCGCGGACCGGGCAAACCTGACCGGCGCGCGCTGCGGCGTCGTTTCTCGCGGTAGGTGTCGCGTATGGTGGCGGGCTGCAACACGATTCGCGACATCTGCAGTCAGGCCGCGACGTTCAGCGCCTGACGGATCGACGACGCGACGTAGTCGGCCCGTTCCGTCAGGTCGGCCCAGGTGGAGTTGAGAACGGTCCAGCCGGTGGTCCGACGCTGCTGCAGGACCGAGTCGATGACCTCGGCACCGAGTTCGACGCCCCCTTCGAGTGCCGACAGCGCGATCCCCGTGACCCGCAGGTCGCCGCGGATGAGGACATCCGCATCAGCGAGGGACCGGTTGAGAATCCGTACCCCCTTCACCGGTGGACCGTGCCGTCCGCGAGGAGCGGTGACGGTGATCGTCTCGGGCCGGTCGTCGACGATGCCGTGCCACCAGGCCGCCACCGATCCCGACAGGATCGCCGACGGACCGACCGAGAGCGTCGCGATCCGTGTGGTGGTCCGATCGGTGACGGGATGGTCCGCGAGCCGATACAGCCGAGGCCCCACACGCACCCAGTCGCCGATGGCCACCCGGCGGTACACCGCCGAGCGATCCAATCCGTGCTCACGTGCTTCGGCAGCGGTGACGACACCGTCGTGTTCGAGGGCGACTGCCCGCAGTTTCGGTGGAGTATGCACCTTTTTCAGACGTATCCACAGGTGGATGCGGTTCCGGCCGTATGCGGCCGAATGCAGATGTCGCGTGTCGTGGCGGACGGCGCAACGATCCGCGACACCTGGCGGCGGACTTCCGGTGTCGTGGCAGGATCGATCCGTGGCAACCGCATCGCAGTGGATTCAGGGCGCACGCCCCCGGACTCTCCCCAATGCCGTGGCCCCGGTGGTGGCCGGTGTCGGAGCGGCGCTGCACGGGACCTCGGGGTGGGGCGGGATCTCGTGGTGGAAGGCCGTACTCGCGCTGGTCGTGGCGGTGGCGTTCATCATCGGCGTCAATTTCGCGAACGACTACTCCGACGGCGTGCGCGGCACCGACGACGACCGTGTCGGTCCGTTGCGCCTCGTCGGCTCGGGGCTGGCGTCACCGGGTTCGGTGAAGGCGGCGGCGTTCATCTGCTTCGGCATCGGCGCGGTGTGCGGTCTCGTCCTGGCGATCGCGACGGCCTGGTGGCTGGTCGTGGTGGGCGCAGTCTGCATCGCGGGTGCCTGGTTCTACACCGGCGGCAAACGCCCCTACGGTTACGCCGGTTGGGGCGAGGTCGCGGTGTTCGTGTTCTTCGGCCTGGTCGCGGTCCTCGGAACGCAGTTCGTGACGTCGGACCGGGTCGACCTCGTCGGCCTGGCCTGCGCGGTGGGCGTCGGCGCGGTCTCCAGCAGCGTGCTGGTCGTCAACAACCTGCGCGACATCCCCACCGACACCGAGAGCGGCAAGATCACCCTCGCCGTCCGACTCGGCGACGCCCGCACCCGAATCCTGTTCGCCGTACTGCTGCTGACCCCGCTCGTGATGAGCGCGGCGCTGGCCTTCGCGACCCCGTGGGCGTTAGTCGGACTGCTGACGTTCCCGCTGCTGTGGCAGGCGTACACGCCGGTCCGCACCGGCGCGCAGGGCCCGGGACTCATCCCGTCGATCGGGACCACCGGCAAGGCGATGCTCGGCTGGGCCGTCGTCACCGCGGTGGCGTTGGCGCTGACCTGATTCTCTTCACGCCGAAGGGAGTTCGCGCTTCTCGGCATTCTCCGCGACCGTTGACGCGAACATGCTCAGCGCGAACCACTTCGGGAACGCTCGGGTCACCGATCTCACCCCGTCGAGCGTGATCGCACCCGTGGTCAGCGCGTCGTCGAGCGTGCGATGGCCGTACCAGACCTCATGCCAAGTGGTGCCGCTTCCCGTCACCGTGACCGTCACGTCGTACCCCGGGTCGTGCAGGCACACCGACGCCTCAGTGCCGGTGAGGACCAGCCAGCCACGGCGGACATTGCCGTCGGTGAAATCGAAACGAATGGTCGTGCGACCCTCGGGGAGATGACGTGGGCGCACCCCGGAACGCATACGCCACAGCAGCATCGCGTTGTCTACCTGATCCGGTCGTGGTTCGGGGAACCACCATTTGACCGTCCATCCGCCGATGGCCTCGATCACTGGCAAGAGATCCTCCCCGGCCTCGGTCAGCCGGTACTCGTGGGACAGTCCGGTGGGCGACTGAACCTGCGCGATGACCCCGAGGCGCTGCAGTTGACGCAGACGTGAGGCGAGAACGCTACGCGACAGGCCTGGTAGGCCGCGCAGGATCGTGTTGAAGTTGTGAGAACCGACCATCACCTCACGGACGATGAGAAGACTCCAGCGATCGGCCAGGAGATTGACGCCGATCGACACCGGACAGTACTCAGGAGCAGCGGACATGACGGGAACGGTACGTCGCGTGCAGTTCGAATCCAGTACTAGAACAGTTCTGATTTAAAACTATCCGCCGCCGAGATCGTCGGGTTCTCTGATGGGCATCGAGCCCACCCTTCCCAGTCATCCCGAGGACGATTCATGGCTGCCCCAGATCTGACCGCATACGAAGAGCTGACCGTCGATCAGCAGATCGGCCCCGACGACACCGACGCCGTCCAGGGCTGGCCGCTGATGTTCCCCGATGGGAGCGCTCCACTCAGTCCAGACTCCACGACGGTGAAATCCAGTGACTGGTCCGGATTCCGCGACCCCAACCGCGTCATCTACGTCGACTGGGTCGTCGATGTGCACCGGGTCGAGAGCACCCTCGTCGCCGAGACCGCACGCCTGCGAGCCGAGAACGCCGTCGACCGGATCGCCCCGGATTGGCTGAACGACGGGATCGGTCGCGACCTCATCGTCCTACCGTTCGTCGACCGGGCGTATTTCCGTGTCCTCAGCCGCGCGCAGCGACTCGCCCTGTCGGACACCATCACCCTCCCCCTCGTCTTCGAGTCCGCCGACAAGCTCCGGCACGTCGAACACGCAGCAGCACTGCGTGTGGAGGTCGAGAACGCCGGCGCACCCGATATCTTCGCCGACGTCCACGATCTGTGGCTCAACACCGAGCACTGGCGACCGCTGCGCGAGACCGTCGAGCTACTCCTCGCCACAGAGGACTGGGTCGAGGCGGTGGTCGCCGTCAACCTGGTCCTCGAGCCACTCGTCGGACAGTTCCTCCGATCGGAATACCTACTGCCGGTGGCGGAACGGAACAACGACCCATTCACTCCACTGATCGTGAACGCATGGACCGCTGACACCAGGAGGGCGGCCACCTGGACCCGCGAACTCACGGACCACCTCGGCGCCGACCCCACACACGGACCGGCGAACCGAGATCTGCTGCGCAGGTGGATCAGTGAATGGACCGAGCGCGCGCGGGCCGCCGTCGACGCCCTGACGGTCCTGCTCGTCGACGCACCGGGTGGCGGCGTCGACCCAGAACGCGCCTGGCAGAACGTGATCGCCGAATCCGACGGCGCGATCACGATCGCATGGACCCTTCCCGCTTCAGGAGGACATCGATGAGTGCTCGCACCGTACCGAAACCTGCCCAACGAGGCGTCGGGATCAGTCTGATCGCCGGTGACGAGACAGCCGCCATCGTCGAGCAACTGCAACTGACGCAACCGTCGGTCAACATCACCGACCGCGGCGTGTACCTGAAAGCCGATGCGGCCGATGAGATCGTCATCGATCTCACCGATCTCTCAACACGGCTCGCGCGACCGATCGAGGTCGAAGACGTCCTCATCGTGGTCGCGAGCTACTTCGGCGAGATCACACCCCAGCGCGGGACCACGCCGGGTACGGGCTTCCTCATCCTCCGAGCCGACGACACCGTCGATCCCGTCGACACCGAATCAGGAGATCGCATTCGATGACCGCTCCGTCCACACGCATCCACGATCTGACCAAGGACTACACCTGGACTTCGCAGACCGCACCACCGGCGGCGGTGTTTCCTACGAAGTACACCATTCCCGAACGGGGTCGCGACCCGTTCAAGCTGCTCATGCGCGACTATGCGCGCATGGAGGTCGAGAAGGACAACCGCGTCCACCACGCGCTGGACAAGGCGACACAGCTTCGTACCAGCGAGAACATCGAGCCACGGTGGGTCGAGGGACTCAAACTCGTCCTGCCGGTGACCGCGGAGGCCGAGTACCAGGCGATGAAAGGCGCCGGGTTGTTGATCTCGTCGATCAACAACCCCGAACTGCAGCAGGGGTACTCGGCACAAGCCCTCGACGAGGCCCGGCATCTCCAACTGGTCGGTGCACTTCGCCGGCACTACACGTCGACTGTTCCCGATCCGCACGGCCTCCAGTACGGGTCGCGGGCGCTGTCACGCCATCCGGTCGGATCGGTGGCGCGCGCCGCGTTCGCCCCGAACTCGGTCAACGACCCCATCGATGCAGTCATCGCACTCAATGTCGTACTGGAGACGGCCTACACCAATCCGTTGACTGTGGCCATCCCGCAGGTCGCCGCGGCGAACGGCGACGACGCGTACGCGTCTGCGTACCTCTCGATCCAATCCGACGAGGTCCGGCACATGGCAAACGGGCACGGCACGCTGCGCGCAGTCGCCGAGATCCCCGAGAACATCCCACTCGTCCAGGGATCACTCGACCGCGCATTCTGGCACCAGCACCAGGGCGGTGACACTCTCGTGGGAGTCGCATCGGAATACTTTGTGCGGCAACGACCGTGGGCGTATCGGGATGCATGGGAGGAGTGGGTGGTCGACGACTTCATCGGCTCCTTCTCCAGGAGGTTCGGTCCGTTCGGCCTCAAGGAACCCGCACGGCTCACCGACGTCGCCCGCGGGCTCGACTCGCAGCATCATGCCGTCGCCACCGGACTGGCCGCATTGTGGCCGCTCAATTTCTTCCGCATCGATCCGCTGGACGAATCCGACTTCGCCTGGTTCGAGGCGAACTACCCGGGGTGGTCGCAGGTGTACAAGCCGCTCTGGGAGGCCTTCGCCGCGCTGTCCGATCCGGCCGGCGGTCACCTTCTGCTGCAGGAACTCCCGGCTGTGCCGCCGTTCTGCCAGGTGTGCCAGTTGCCGTGCATCGTTCCCCGTTTCGAGGACCCCGAGTTCCGGATCGTCGAGTGGGGAGGCCAGAAGTTCGCCGTCTGCTGCGACGGTTGCGAGGTCAACTTCTCGTGGAACCCGGTGTCTTATGCGTCCTTCGGGACGTTCTGGGGTCGCTATCACGGTTGGGATCTCGCCGACGTCATCCTCGACCTCGGGTTCATCCGGCCCGATGGCAAGACACTCGTCGCGCAACCACACCTGCGTGAGGACCGGTTGTGGACCATCGACCACATCCGCGATCTGAAGATCACCGTCCAGGACCCGCTCGCGGCATGACCGAGGCCCTGACGGCCGGTACCGTCACCATCGATCCCTTCGGAGTGGACATTTCGGTCAATCCTGAAGAGCGGTTACTCGACGCCATTCTGCGCGCCGGACGCTACGTACCGTTCGGGTGCAATCACGGCGGGTGTGGGACCTGTGCCGTCCCTGTCGTTTCCGGGCGGGTGGAGCAGGATCCTGCGACGTTGACCACACTCGACAGTCGTTCGCGGGACGAGGGCCAGGTCCTGCTCTGTTCGTCGTATCTCCGCTCTGCGGTGGCGACCGTCGACATCAGCGAGACCGGGATCACCGAGACCGAGTTCGCCGGCACCGACCAGGTGGACACCATCGTCGCGGTCGCCGAAGTGCGTGTACTGACGCCCGATCTCACGTTGCTTCGGCTCCAGCCGCCGGTGAACTGGAATCCGGTTGCGGGGCAGTTCATCCAGGTCGAGGTTCCGAATCACACCGGCTGGCGGTCGTACTCGGTCGCCTCTACCGGCGCCGCCGCGGCCCTGGACCTGTTGATCAGGCGTGTGCCGGATGGAGCGTTCAGTGACGCGCTGCCCTCACTCGCCCCGGGTGACCCACTCCGAATCCGTGGTCCGTACGGCACGTTCACCGTCCGCACGTCCCATCGCCGGAAGGTGTTCGTCGGTGGTGGAGCGGGTATCGGGCCCATACGACCGATGATCGTCGAGACGCTACTCGGACGCGACCGGTTACCCGTCGACCTCGTGCACACCGGACGTACACTTGCCGACCTCGCCTTCCACGACGAATTCATCCGCCTCGCAGACGAGTTCGATGAGTTCACCTATCATCCGGTCGTCACCGCCGATCTCGTCCGATCGGTCCGCGGAGGACGAGCCGCAATCGACGCGATTGATGCGCTGGGGATCGGAGCGGAGCTGCGTCGTACGGAGGCCTATGTGTGCGGGCCCGACAGCTTCGTGGACGTGGTGTCCGCGCACCTTCTCGACAGCGGACTCCGCGAGCGCTACCTCGCGGCGGACCGGTTCACCGCTTCAGGCGGGCCGGTGGACCCCAGCCGCTGAACTCCGTCACATCGATCATCGCGCTTCATCGCTGAAACCAGGAGAGACAACCATGTCCAGTCAGCCGACCAGCCGCACTCTGGAACTCATCTACCGCGCACAGGAGGACCTCGACCGCCTCACACCGGAAGAGGCTGCGGAGAAACTCCGCGAGGGTGTTATCTTCATCGACACCCGAACCTCGGAAGAGCAGGAGGCCGACGGCGTGATCCCCGGCGCCTACCGCGTGCCGCGCAACGCCGTCGAGGTGTTCCTCGATCCGACGCACCGCCCGCTGTTCACCGAAGAGGAGGCCGCCGAGCTTCCTCCGGTTCCGGACAACGACCAGCAGGTCATCGTCCTCTGCAACTTCGGCTTGGCGTCCAGTCTGTCCGCGGCGTCGCTTCAACGAATCGGCCTCTCCGGCGCGACCGACGTGGAGGGCGGCTTCCAGGCGTGGAAGGCCGCCGGGCCGCCAATCGAGAAGCCCTGAGACGACGGTTGCCTGCGGTCGGAACCGGCGTTCCGACCGCAGGTGACCGGGCGGTCAGACCTCGGCGTCGACCTCGGGCAGGCTCGCCCACACGGCGGCCTTGAGTTCGTCTGCGGTGGTGGCCGATTGGATCAGCGTCCGCGACGCGTCGTCGGCGGTGTCGATGATGCCGAGCAGCAGGTACTCGCCGCGGAGGTGGCGGTCGCCGCGTTCGCGGGCGATCTCGACCGCCCGGGAGAACACCGATCGGGTTTCCGACGCGAACCGCGGGCGGCTACCCCGTCCGCGCGGTCCGCGGCGTCCACGACCGGGCTCCCAGGGGCCCTCGTCACCGGCGAACGGTCCGCCCGGCCCGAACGGACCCGGACCGAAGCCGCCGGGTCCGAATCCACCCGGACCCTCGGGTCCGAAACCCGGGCCGAAACCTTCTGGGCCGAAACCTTCTGGGCCGAAACCTTCTGGGCCGAAACCTTCTGGGCCGCAATCGGGGCGGGGTCCTCGAGCACGGTGCGGACCATGACCATGTCCGTGTCCGTGCCGGCGGCCGTGTCCACGGCCTCGTCCACGACCTCCGTCGGGACGTCCCTTGCGGCCGACGCTGCGTCCGGGGCGGTCACCCCAGCCGTCGGACAGGTCCTCGCCGAAGCGTCCGCGGACCGCCTCACGCACCTTGTCGAGGTCGATCCCGATACTGCGCAGGGCTTCTCGGTCTTCCTCATACCGTTGACGGGCCGACTCGTCGTCGGTGTCCGTTGCGTCGGCCACATCGGCGTGCTCGTCGTGATACTTGCGCACCACCTCCCGCGCCGATGCCAGGGTGAGTCCCTGATCGGCCAGGATGGTGAACAGCGGACTCCGGGCATTGCAGAGCATGCCCAGGATCAGATGGTCGTTGCCCAGCCGCCGATGTCCGAGGTCGGCGGCCTCCTGCGTGGCGAAGGCCAGCAGCATCTTGTCGTCACGAGTGATTCGTTCGAACATTGTTCTCTCCTTCAGGTCCGCTCTGGCGGACCTCACGTTGTGAGTGCTTCTGATGCACGGCCTGCCGGCTGATCTGCAGTACTTCTGCGATCGACTGCCAGCTCCAGCCGTCGGCGCGAGCATTGGCGACCTGCACTTCTTCGAGCCGGTCGGCCAGCGTGCGCAGCGCCCGAACCGCCGCCAGGCCCTTCGCCGGGTCGCTGCTCGCGGCATCTCCCGCGAGGTCAGCGCCCTGAGCGCGGTCCGGCGTCTCGGTCTTCTGGTCGTCGTGCATGGTGTCAGGTTATGTTGACATCCGCCATCCGTCAAGAATTGTTGACACAACATGGGTATCGCCCCCCCAAAAAAACATTGAGGCAGTTTGATCCGCCGGCCGGATCAAACTGCCTCGAGAAATCGGGAGGGTACCGCCGCTACTCGTTCAGAATCGACTCGCTGATGTTCATCCGTGCCGCACGCACTGCCGGCAGGAACGCACCAACCAGGCACAACGCCACCGCGATCCCGACGAACAACGCGGCCGACGGACGCGGCGAGTAGATCACGGTCAACGATGTCGTCACGCTGAGGATTCGGTCGCTCAGCAGGTGCATCATCGCACCGAGGATCACGCCGACCAGGGCACCCACCACCGCGACCGCGGCGGCCTCGGCGAGCACCATGCGTGAGATGAACTTCCGGGATGCACCCATCGCGCGCAGCACCCCGAGTTCACGACGACGCTCGATCACCGACAGCAGCAGCGTGTTCAGCAACGCGATGGCCGCGGCACCGGCCACGATCCACTGAATGGCCACCGTGAACGAACCCGCCTGCTGGACCGTCGCCTGGGTCGCGGCGAGCGCCTCGGCACCGGTGTAGACGCTGATCGGTTTGTTACCGGTCGTCGGCACATCGGCGACGAGCGCCTCGAGGGACTTCTGCACCTGCTCCGGATCGGCGTCGGGTGCGGTGATCACCTGCAGATACGTGTCGCCTTCGCGACCGAACCACTCCCCCAGCTGCCGCTGCGACAGGGCGGCCACCCCGGAGTCCACGGACACGTAGTCGACGGTGTCGCGGACGACGACGTCATGCGGCCCGGTCGGCGTCGCCAGCGTCACGGTGTCACCGGTACCGACATCGAGCACGCGCGCAAGCACATTCGACAACAGGATGCCGTCACCGGCGAGCACCTGCGACACCGCCTCCGGCGTCGCCTTCCGCATGAACGGCGCTCGCGACCCGGGCTCCAGCCCCTGCACGTTCGCGCGGCTCTCGCCGATGTTGACCGCCGCCCACTGGCCGCCGACGACCTCGGTCACGCCCGGCACCTTCGCGACCTCGCCGCGGATCGACGGCGGCAGGATCGGCCCGAGCGGCAGGCTGGCCGCTGACGAGGACGAGACATAGAAGTCCGGATCTCCCAGGCCGTCCAGCGATTTCGACATCGACGACACGAGGTTGTCCAGCGCGCCGGAGGTTCCCATACCCACCGCGATCGCCACCGCGACCGTCATCAGCGTCGCCCATGCACGACGCGGCGCTCGTTCGGTGTTCACCGAGGCCAGCTGCCCCGGCCCGCGGAACCAGCGTGCGACTCGAACCACGAGCCACGTCAACGGATTCGACAGCGCGAAGCACACGAGCAGTGCGCCGACGAGAAATACGACGCCGGCGAGAATCGCGGGCCGGCCGGGCACAGTCGCCACAATGACCCAGGACGCGATCACCCCCGCAACACCCAGGATCGCGGCGATCACGACCACCGGCCCGCGACGCTTCGAGGCGTCGGACACCTCGACGGGTGCCATCGCCTCCACCGGTGACACCGCGAACACCGACCGCGCGGCCAGCGATGTGGCTGCGACACAGGCGATCACACACGCGAGGACCGCGACCACCGGCGCATACGGCGGCAGGTGATAGTTGATGACCGTGCCCACGGTGTCGGGCGGCGGATCCGGCAAACTCGCGATCACGGCGCGACCGGCGAGGATTCCGAACGGGACACCGACGACGCCGCCGACCAGACCCATCAGAGCGGCCTCGCCCAGCATGTCGCCGACCAGGTGGGATCGCTTGGCGCCCAATGCCCGGATCATCGCCAGCGAACCGCGCCGCGACGCCACCGCCATGTTCATCGTGTTGAAGACCAGGAACGCGGCGATCACCAGCGAGACCAGCGAGACCAGCAGAGTCGCGTCGCGCGTCACCGAACTCGCGACCTCGGCCTGCTTGGCGCGGAAGTCCGGATCGACCACCACCGCACGGCCGCCGACGATCTCCTCGACCTGCGATCGCACCGACCCGACGTCGATCCCCGGCTCGGTGACGATGAGGATCGAATCGAGCCGACCCTCCAGACCGACGAGTCGCTGCGCGAGGTCGAGGTAGGCGAACATGAAGCGGCCGTTGTTGAGTCCGGCCGCCTCCTCGTTGTCGACCACTTCCAGGACCTCGACGTCGACGCCGTTGACGGTCAGCTTCTGACCGACCTCGAGACCGAGTCCCGGTCCGACGAACACCCCGGATCGCAGCCGGTCGAAGTCGATCGTCCCGGAGTTCTCCTGTCGGACGGCGGAACGCAGACTCCCCGACAGCGAGGTCACCCGCTGATCCGAGCCGATGAGCGGGATCGACGAATCATCGACCACAACCGACCCGCGGATCATCGGGACGACGGCCTTCGCACCGTCGACCTCGCGGCGGATCTGACCGGCCAGCGACTGGTCGACGCCGCTGTCGGCGATCGCCGCGACCTCGAGATCGGCCGAACCGGAGATCGCATTGTTGAACGCGCGCACCGACTCCGACGTCGAACCGAAGGTCCCCAGGACCGCGACGAGCAGGGCCGACGAGACGATCACCACCGCGAGCGAGGTGAACAACCGCAGCCGGTGGGTGCGGATCTCCCGAATGTTGAGCAAACGGATACGGGTGAAGCCCGCGAGAAGGGCTTCGACACGCCGTGGCTGCCCAACCGGCGGGGTGTCGCTCACTCCGCGATCTTTCCGTCGCGCACCGTGATCGTGGTGTCGGCGAACGCGGCTGCCTTCGGGTCATGGGTCACCATGACCACCAGCCGGTCCGGCGCGGCGTGCGCGACGTCGGCGAGCAACTGCAGCACCGATTCCCCGGTCTTGGAGTCGAGGTTTCCGGTGGGTTCGTCGGCGAGCAGGATCGTCGGGTCCATGATCAGCGACCGCGCGATGGCGACGCGCTGCATCTGTCCGCCCGACAACTCCGACGGCCGATGGTCGACCCGGTCGCCGAGTCCGACCTGCTCGAGGAGTTCGACGGCGCGCGGCTTCGCCTTGCGCAGCGACTGGTTGTCGAGCAGTCGTGGCAGCGCGACGTTCTCCCACGCCGACATGGTCGGGACGAGATTGAAGAACTGGAAGACGAATCCGACGCGATGACGCCGGAAGGCCGACGCGGCGGCGTCGTCGAGTGAGCCGAGATCGACTCCGTCGATGGAGATCCGGCCCGATGTCGGCGTGTCGAGAGCGCCGAGGATGTGCAGCAGCGTGGACTTGCCCGCGCCGGAGGGGCCGACGATGGACGCGAACTGCCCTCCGTCGATGTTCAGATTCAGTCCGTCGAGGGCGCGGACACGTTCCTCACCCATCTGGTACTCACGCACCAGGTCGACGGCCTCGACGAGTGGACGCACGGTTTCGGTCGGCACCCCCGGATGGTAGCCCACCGGGTTAGTACGGCCTTAGGATCAGGCCGTCCAGCGACCGGTCGCGAAGAACTCGTCGAGGATCGCGTTCGCCGGGTTCAGATCGAAAGACTGTGCGGCGAGCCAGTTCTCGTCGAAGTAGGTGTTGACGTAGCGGTCACCCGGATCGCACAGCAGTGTCACGATGCTGCCCGCCCGGCGTTCGCCGACCATCTCCGCGACCAGCGAGAACGCACCCCACATGTTGGTGCCGGTGGACCCGCCGACGCGGCGTCCCAGCAGGTCCGAGACCCGATGCGTGGTGGCGATGGACGCCTCGTCGGGGACGCCGATCATCCGGTCGATCACCTGGGAGATGAACGACGGCTCGACGCGGGGTCGACCGATCCCCTCGATCCGCGAACCAACCTCACCGGTCAGCGTTCCGTCGCCGGTCTCGTACGCGGGCAGGAACACCGAGTTCTCGGGATCGACGACGGCGAGCCAAGTGTCGTGCCGCCGGTACCGCATGTAGCGACCGAGCGTCGCCGACGTCCCACCGGTGCCGGCGCCCACGACGATCCAGGTCGGGATCGGGTGATCCTCTGCCGCCATCTGCGCGAAGATCGACTCGGCGATGTTGTTGTTGCCACGCCAGTCCGTGGCACGTTCGGCCATCGTGAACTGGTCGATGAAGTGACCGCCGAGTTCGGCTTCGAGACGCAATGCCTCGGTGTACACCGCGCCCGGATGTTCGACGAAATGGCAACGGCCGCCGTGACGTTCGATCAGCGCAGTCTTCGCCGGCGACGTGTTCGAGGTCATCACCGCGATGAACGGGACACCGATCAGCTCGGCGAAGTAGGCCTCGCTCACCGCCGTCGAGCCCGACGACGCCTCGATCACGGGCGTGCCCTCGGTGACCCAGCCGTTGCAGATCGCGTAGAGGAACAGCGACCGCGCCAGGCGGTGCTTGAGCGATCCGGTCGGATGCGTCGACTCGTCCTTCAGGTACAGGTCGACGCCCGCCTCACCGTCGGGTCCGGACCATCTCGACCACGCCGGCAGTGGGACCCGCAGCAGGTGCGTGTCGGCACTTCGGCGGGCGTCGGCCTCGATGAGCCGCACCGCGTTCTGCGCCCAGGCGCGGTCTTCCCGATGGTCGACGACCCGCGTCGGCCTCACGCGAGCGTCCCGTTGGCCGGCGACCTCACTTGTCCCCGCGCAGCCGCGACTGGAGGTCGTCGTGGCGTGCCCGACGATCGGCCTCGATCGCCGAGATCTCGCTGTTGACCTTCAGGCGGAGCGACTTGAACAGGTACATGCCCAGCGGGAGCGCGATCAGCACACCGAAGACAGCGGCGACGAGAAACGGCACATCGACGCCCACGAGCTTTCCGCCGAAGAAGATGACGGCCGCGATCACGACGACGAGCAACATGCGCGCGACGGTGTAGCCGAACAGGGCAAGCGCCAGGGTGGCGGGGCGACCGCTTGGCTGAGGGGTATCGGGGGCAGGGTCTTGCGCTTCACTCACCCCCACAGGATACTTGTCGCCCTCTGATGACCTGCAGGTCGTGGGCCTTTGCCCGCTCTTTACCTGCCACTGACGGTTCGAGTACCTGGGCGATTTGCGTGTATTCATGGAGTACGCGTCCATCAAGTGCCGGGCCGATTCGCCAAACCGCGGCGCACCGACAGGGCACCATCGTTTCAGGGGGAAACGTGACCAGCATCGAAACAACCGCGTCCACCTACATCACCCCGGGACTCGCCAGCCAGCACACCCTGACCCCGGGTCAGGTGGCCGCGATGTTCAACGTCAATCCCAAAACAGTCGCCCGCTGGGCCAGCTCGGGCATCCTCGGCTCCATCCGCACCCCGGGCGGCCACCGACGGTTCCGCGAAGAGGACGTGGTGGCGCTCCTCAATCGTCGCACCCACTAGTCCGGGCGGCGCCACAGTCCCTGCCCACCCGGTGGTCAACCCAACGAGCGACCCTCACCGGCCGCCGCGCGAACTGACGTACGCTGGTGACGGGAGGTTGCCATGACATATCTGTTCGCCGTTCTCGGTTTGCTCGCCATCGGTTTCCTTATGTGGCGGGCGTTCGGACCGCAATCCGACGGCGGCACGGCCTCCCCTTCCGGCGGTCACCGCCGTCGCACCCGCGGGCCGGTCGGCCCCGACGACGACCCCGATTTCCTCCGTGACCTGGATAATCGCACGCGCGGAACCAATGGCGGCGAGGCCGACGAACTCTGACACGTGTCGTCTGCCAAAGTTCGTATACGAAATCCTGAGACGCGATTCAGGGTCTCACCAGAACATACCCGAGGGTAGGGTAATGTCCCTCTCATCATCGACTCCACGATGGATGATCCGAGAGAAGGCGCCGTTGAACCCCGGACGATCTCCGCAAGGGGCGTCGACCGATGACGACCTGAGCTTCGCCGACAAGATCGGTTACCTGTTCGAGCACAGCCGTGACGAGAACGGGGTCCGCTACACCGGCAAGAAGATCGCCGAGAAGGCGAACCGGTTGGGTTACTCACTGTCGGACGCGTACATCTCGCAGCTCCGCACCGGCAAGGCACGTACGCCGTCGTTCCGCACCGTCGAGGCCATCTCCCGCGCTTTCGACGTGAGCGTCACCTATTTCCTCTCCAACCCCGACGAGGATCTCGAGCGCGTCAAACAGCAGCAGAACTATGTCGAGATGCTCGAGGTCACCGGCAGCCACCTGGCCGGTATCGATCTCGGGTCACTGTGCCCAGAGACGATCGACGCGCTCATCGACCTGCTCAAGCTGGTGAAGGCGCAGGCTCTCGCGAAGCAGTTGGAGGGACCGGGGAGTGACGAGCAGGCCCAGACCGCCGACACCACCCCCGCCGGCTGAGCCGGCACCGAGCGAAGCGAGGCGCCGCGTCGACCCCCCTCTACCTAGGAGTACAGGCCCGACACGCAAGTCTCGAAGGGTTCAGAGCCCGGCGTAGGAGTGCAGGCCCGACACGACCAGATTGATGATGAACAGGTTGAACAGCATCGCCACGAAGCCGGCGACGTTGATCCAGGCCGCGGCGGTGTTGCGCCAGCCCGCGGTCGCGCGGGCGTGCAGGTAGGCCGCGTAGATCACCCACGCGATGAACGACACCGTCTCCTTGGGGTCCCAGCCCCAGAACCGGCCCCAGGCGGCCTCGGCCCAGATGGCACCGCAGATCACGCCGAGACCGAAGAGCGGGAAGCCGACGACGACGGTCTTGTAGGCGAGCCGGTCCAGGTTCTCTGCGGCCGGGATGTGGTCGACGATGCGTCGCAGCGCGCCACCCCATCCGGACCGGGCCGGGGACGCGACGTCGTCGGCCGGATTCGACGCCCAGCGCATCTTCATCAGGTACAGGATGCTTGCGACACCGGAGACCATGAGGATGCCCGAGGACACCGAGATGATCGACACGTGGACGGCCAGCCAGTACGACTTGAGGGCCGGCACGACCGGGGCGGCCTGGGTGTACAGCCAGCGACCGGCGATGAACATCAGCAGGACGATCGGGAGCAGAACGAACGACAGCAAAGCCCGGTGTTCGGGCTTGCGCAGGATGATCAGTGCGGCGACGACGCCCGCGGCGCAGGTCATCGAGACGAACTCGTACATGTTGCCCCACGGCACGCGGTCGGTCGCCATGGCGCGCAGCACGAGCGACGCGATGTGGGCGATCAGGCCGACATACACGACCGGCAGACCCATGTTGCCGAGCTTGTCCCCGAACGTCCGCTTCTGCGGAGCGGCGACACGACCCGGCACCCGGACGTCGCCGGCGCCGGCCGAACCCGACGCAGCGGAGCCGGCACCGGCGGCGACGAGCTCCCGCTCCTCGAGCTTGCGGCCGCGAACGGCCGCCAGCGCGCCGAAGAACAGGAAGGCCGCCACCACGTACACGGTGATCGCGGTGCCGAACAGCAGATCGGAATAGCGAGCCAGAGTCTCGTCCACCGGACCGGTGCCGTTGTTCATGAGAGTTCCTTTCGCCGGTGGCCTAGAGCCGCCGGGTCGTGCGCCGCGAGGTGGAAGCGTCCGCCTCGTCGGCGACGAGGGCCGTCGCCTGGTCCTCGAAACCATCGCCCCAGCCGGCCTGGTCCGTACGGGCCAGCCCGGCAATCTCTACTACAGTACGTCGTTTCCCGTCGGGAGGATCAACGGCGGCGGGGTCGGCGCCGCCCGGACCGGTGCTGATCGGCGCCGGGACCAGCCGCGCCCAGATCCGGCGTCGCCGGATGAGCAGCGACACCAGCAACCCGCCGAGCATCACGATCGCGCTGACCAGCACCCAGAGCTGCGCCGGATCATGGGACACCTGCACCGACACCCACCGCTGGTAACCGTCGAAGGTGACGGTGGTTCCGTCGGCGATGGTGTGGCTCTGGCCGACACTCAGGTTCACCTGCGCCTGCCGCTGGAGCCGGCCCTGTTCGACCAGGTCCTGATCGAGCGAGTAGACGTTCTGCGGCTTGCCGGTGTCGAGGCCGGTGTCACCCTTGTAGATGCGGATCGCGACGGCCGGATCGTCGGGCTCCGGGGACAGCGACGTCAGCAGGGTCCCGTGGTAGAGCGCACTCGGTGCGAACAGGCCTTCGAGCGCGATCTGGTTCTTCCGACGTTCGTCGGCGTCGGGGTACAACCCGGCCGGGGTGTCGAAGCGCACCGCACCGGAGGACAGCATCGTCTGCAGCTGGTCGGGGACGAACGGGACGGTCTGGGTGCGCTTCTCCCCGTTGGGGAAGGTCACGCTGAACGTCGGGGCGAAGCCGTTGCCCAGCACGTAGACCCGGTCACCGGCGACGCGCAGCGGCTCGTTGACGCGGACCGAGGTGCTGGTCCAGGTGTCCGGGGAACCGACCTTGGTGCCCTCGGCATAGCGGATCGTCGCGTCGTACATGTCGGGCTGTCCGCTGGGCAGGAAGGTCGCCGAGAAGTCGTCGACGCGGAAGCAGAACGGCGACAGGTCGGTGCCGTCGACCAGATTGCCGGCGCGGAAGGAGTCGTAGACGGCGGTCGAGGTGTTGCACATGCCCTGCTCGCCGTCGGCGACGAGGATTCGCGTGCCCTCGTACCCGAACATCTTGCCGGCCGCGATCGACACCAGGAGCGCCAGCAGCGCGAAGTGGAAGACGAGGTTGCCGAACTCGCGGAGGTAGCCCTTCTCCGCGGACACCTCCACGCACCCCTCGGGATAGGCCTTGCTCGGTTCGCGGACGACGACCTCGCGCCGCCAGCCGCGGAGCCGGCCGTTGATGCGATCGGCGATCTCGTCCGGCGTGCCGTCGACGGTGTGCGTGACGTGCCGGGGCAACCGTGACAGGTTGCGCGGCGTGCCGACGGGTTTGGCGCGCAGGCTGTGGAAGTGCTCGATCATGCGCGGCGTCAGGCAGCCGACGAGCGAGACGAACAGCAGCACGTAGATCGCGGTGAACCAGGCGCTGGAGAAGACGTCGAACAGTTGCAGCCGGTCCATCCAGGTGCCGAGCGTGCCGCGTTCGGCGATGTACTCGAGCGTCTTCTGCTCGTTCAGGTCGCGCTGCGGGAGGAGCGCGCCGGGGATGGCGGCCAGGGCGAGCAGGAACAACAGCAGCAGCGCGGTGCGCATCGACGTCAGCGACCGCCACAGATTGCGCAGCGGCCAGAGCACCCGGCGCTTGGTCCAGTGCGGCTTCGGCGCGCCGGTTTCGGGGGTGTCCACCTGGGTACGGTCGGTGACGTCGGTCATGGCTGCAACACGCTCAGATCGGTAGTTGGGTGTCGGTGACGAAGCGGACCTGAACCCAGACGATGAACTGGTCCCACCAGCCGGTGAGCAGGGCGACGCCCACGGCGATGAGCAGGACGCCGCCGACGACCTGGATGGTTCGGGCATTGCGGCGCAGCCAGCCGAGGCTGCGCAGTGCCCACGCCGAGGAGAACGCCAGCACGACGAACGGCAGGCCGAGGCCCAGGCAGTAGGCGACGATCAGGGTCACGCCCTTGGCCGCGGTCGCGCCCTCGGTACCGCTGACCGTCGCGATCACCGAAGCCAGGGTCGGGCCGAGGCACGGCGTCCAGCCGAGCGCGAAGACCGCGCCGAGCAGAGGTGCGCCGACGATGTTGGAGACCCGTACCGGCTCGAACCGGACCTCACGCTGGAGAGCCGGGATGAGGCCGATGAACACGAGGCCCATGGCGATGGTGACCACCCCGCCGATGCGTTGCAGCAGTTCACGATTCAGGACGAAAGTACTGGTCACGCCGAGGACGGTCGCGGTGGCCGCGACGAAGACGACGGTGAAGCCGAGTACGAACAGACCGGCGGCCAGCGCGACCCTCGAACGCCCGTTCTTGGAGCCCTCCCCCACCTTCACCGCCGGGGCCTCGGCGCCGACCAGTCCCGCGAGATACGACAGATAGCCGGGGACGAGCGGCACCACGCACGGCGAGGCGAAGGAGACGAGTCCGGCCAGCAGACATGCCGCGAGTGCAAGCAGGAGCGGTCCGCTGGTCACCGTGTCGGCGAAGGTGTCGCCGATGGACGAGGCGAGAACGGTCGAGGACGTCATCAGGCCGAACCCGCCGGTTCCGCGGCGACTCGCTTGACGACCGCGTCGAGTTCCTTGTCGGAGACGGCCTTGAGGAAGACCGCGGCGGGCCGATGCTGTCGGTCGAGGACGATCGTCGTCGGGACCACCGAGGTCGGGGTGGTCAGTGCCGCCAGCGACAGGCCCGGGAAGTCGTAGATCGACGGGAACCCGACCTTCCGGTCGATCACGAAGTCCTTCGCGGAGTCGCGGTCGTCGCGCAGGTTGATGCCCAGGAATTCGACGCCGTCGTCACGATTGTCCTCGTAGACACGTTCGAGGTCGTCGGCCTCTCCGCGGCAGGGTCCGCACCACGAACCCCAGACGTTGATCACCACGACCTTGTCGGCGAACCGTGCGTCGGACAGCGCCAGCGGCTGACCGCTGACCAGATCCTCACCCTCGAGGCCGGCGATCGGTTTGCGATCGGCGGGTTCGTAGGTGATGACCGTCTGTCCGCCGGGCGAGACGAACTGGAAGGTGTTCCCCTGCGCGACCGCGTCGTCACCCGTGCTGCAGCCGCTGATCAGCAGGATCAGGGCCGACAGCACTGCCGGCAGAAGGAACTTGCGCACTACTTCTCTACCTTTGTTTCACGCCCCGGTGGCCAGCGGGTCGGAGGCACCGGCCGGCTCGGAGTAGATGATGTCGACGAGGGCGTCGTCGTCGTAGATGAGGCTGGTCAGCGAGGCCAGCGAGCACTGCCGGCGGCGCGGGTCGTGCCACAGGCGCTGGCCTTCGAGGAAACGACGCAGCGTGTACACGGGCAACTGGTGGCTGACGCACACCGCTTCGTGGCCGCGTGCGGCGTCGCGGGCTCGGTTGGCCGCCGCCAGCATGCGGTGCGCGAGCTGGATGTACGGCTCGCCCCACGACGGGGTGAACGGGTCACGCAGCTTGGGCCAGTGCCTCGGCTTGCTCAGCGCGCCGTCGCCGACGGAGACCTTGAGTCCCTCGAAGACGTTGTCGGCCTCGATGAGGTCGTCGTTGGTCTGGATGGACAGGCCGTGGGCCGAGGCGATGGGGGTCGCGGTCTCCTGCGCGCGCTGCAGCGGCGAGGCGAAGACGGCCTTGACGTCGTGGTCGGCGAGCGTGTCGGCGACTGTCTGCGCCTGTGAGCGGCCGGCGCCGGAGAGCCGGAATCCGGGGAGGCGGCCGTAGAGGATGCCCTCCGGGTTGTCGACCTCTCCGTGGCGCATCATGTGGACGATCGTGTGCATCAGGCGTTGTCCCCCGGGGTGGCTGCGGTAGCGGCTGCCTGCGCTGCCGCGGGCAGCGCGTCGGCGATCTGCGAGAAAGCATCCTCGTCGAGTGCGGCGGACACAAACCACGCCTCGAAGGCACTCGGCGGTGCGTACACCCCTCGTTCGAGCAGAGCGTGGAAGAACGGGGCGAATCGCCAGGTCTGCGTGGCATTCACGCTCGCGTAGTCGAAGATCGGGATCTCCGGGGCGGTAGTGAAGAACACACTCAGCAGGTTGCCCGCCTTCTGCACGCGATGGCCCACACCGGCTGCGGTGAGCGCCTCGGTGAGCAGCCCGGCGAGACGGTCGGCGTTGGCGTCGAGCTTGTTGTAGACCTCGTGGTCGGCGTGACGCAGGGTCGCGAGGCCGGCGGCCACCGCGACCGGATTACCCGACAGGGTGCCCGCCTGATAGACCGGGCCGGTCGGCGCGAGGCGTTCCATGACGTCGGCGCGACCGCCGAACGCCGCCGCGGGCAGGCCACCGCTCATCACCTTGCCGAAGGTGTAGAGGTCGCCCGCGACGCCTTCGAGGCCGTACCAGCCGCTCGGGCTCACGCGGAAGCCGGTCATCACCTCGTCCATGATCAGCAGGGCGCCGTGGCGGCTGGTGAGTTCGCGCAGGCCGGCGTTGAAGCCGTCGACCGGCGCGACCGCACCCATGTTGCCGGCGGCGGCCTCGGTGATGACCGCGGCGATGTCGTCGCCGAACTCCTCGAAGGCCTTCGCGACGGCCTTGAGGTCGTTGTACGGGAGCACGAGGGTGTCGTGTGCCGACGCACCGGTGACACCCGGGCTGGTCGGCAGGCCCAGCGTTGCCACACCCGAACCGGCGGCGGCGAGCAACGCGTCGACGTGGCCGTGGTAGCAGCCGGCGAACTTGATGATCTTGGAGCGGCCGGTGAATCCGCGTGCGAGCCGGATCGCCGACATGGTGGCCTCGGTGCCCGAGTTCACCAGTCGCACCCGCTGCACGGGGTCGACGCGGCCGATGATCTCCTCGGCCAGTTCGATCTCGCCCTCGGTGGGCGCACCGAACGACAGGCCACCGGAGGCTGCGCGCTGTACGGCCTCGACGACGGCGGGATGGGCGTGACCGAGGATCATCGGACCCCACGAGCTGACGAGGTCGACGTAGGTCGCGCCGTCGGCGTCGGTCAGGCGGCACCCTTGGGCGCTCGCGATGAAGCGCGGGGTCCCGCCGACCGCGGAGAAGGCGCGGACCGGAGAGTTGACGCCGCCCGGGATGACCTCGGCAGCGCGGGCGAACAGCGCGGCGGAAGTGTCTGCATGCTCGACGATGGGGCCATCAGCGGAAGGGGTCACGGCCTACAGTGTTCCAAATGGCACCGAGTGACCCAAATCGCCGCTGGTGAGAGGGTGCTCCGGGTCACGCAGGAGCGTCACACGGGTTCGTTTTCATCAGTTCGCGAGCGCCTTGCGGACCTGTTCGGCGATCGCCTCCTGGCCCCGCTCGTTCGGATGGACCGCTCCCGGCCCGCGGGTCGTCATCGGCTCGATCCATCGTTGGCTCCCGGCACAGGCGTCGTGCCCCACGGACGTCGGCAGCATGTCGACGAACCGGACGCCCTCGTCCTCGGCGGCGCGTCGACCGTAGTCGTTGAGCGAGGTCTGGAGGTCGCGCATCATCGGGACGTCGCCGACGGCGAGCTTCATCTCCGGGTAGCAGCCGACGGTCGGCGGCATCAACCACGGATAGCCGACGAGGTAGACCTTCGCCTCCGGGGCCTTGGCCTTCACGTCGCGCAGCGCCGCACGAAGCGCCGGGTAGATGTCCTCGGCGATCGGCTCGATGAGGGACTGCCCGTACCGATCGGTGCAGGGCGCACCGAGCGGGTTCGTGTCCGCCGCCTTGCTGCAGAGGTCGATCGCCCGCCCGTAGGTCGCCTTGTCGTTGCCGCCGATCATCACCGTGACGATGTCGGAGTCCGCGTGTAGGGCGTCGAGCTGCGGCGGCACGCCCTCGAACTGGGCCGTCCGGAAATCGGCGGTCTCGGCGCCGGCGCAGCTGACGTCGGTCAGGTCGAGACCCTCCTCGGCGGCAACGATGTGCGCGAAGTTCTTCGCCGAGCGCTGGCAGTAGATCGGCGAATCCTCCACCAGCGGCCGGACACCGGTGCCCGCTCCGAAACTGTCGCCGAGGTTGACGTACCGAGTGCCGCCGGGATCGCCTGTTTGTGTCGCGGCGGGCGTCGACGTCGGACCGGTCGTGCCCGCGGCGTCGTCGCCCGAGCATCCGGTCGCCAGGGTCGCTGTCACCGCGAGTAGTCCGAGGCCGCGGATCGCGGTGCCGAACCACCGGCGCCTGTTTCGTGGGTCCACCCAGCCATCGTGCGTCCGCGCGAAGGCGGTCGGCAACCACCGCGCGGCCGGTAGCGTGAAAATCGGCGCGCGAACGCCAGATTGCAACCCGAACGGACGAGGATGTGAGACCGCATGAGCTCCAACGATGTCAGTGAGAGGGATGTACTCGACCCCCAGGCGATCCTCGACGGGGTGCCGACCGGCCTGTGGATCAACGGCCGCTCGACGCCGGCCGCCGACGGCGCCACCTTCGAGGTGTACGACCCGGCCACCGAGGAGTCGCTGACATCGGTGGCCGACGCCGGCGTCGAGGATGCCCGCTCCGCCCTCGATCACGCAGTCGCGGCGGCCGAGGACTGGGCCGCGACCCCCGCCCGCGAGCGGGGCGAGATCCTGCGACGCACCTTCGAGTTGCTCACCGACCGGGCCGACGACATCGCGATGCTGATGACCCTGGAACTCGGCCGCGCCCTCCCCGACAGCCGCGCGGAGACGAAGTACGGCAACGAGTTCCTGCGCTGGTTCGCCGAGGAGGCGGTCCGGATAGGCGGCCGGTTCACGCAGGCCCCGGCCGGTAACGGACGCATCCTCGTCGCGCATCAGCCGGTCGGGCCGTGTCTGGCGATCACGCCGTGGAACTTCCCGCTCGCGATGGGCACGCGCAAGATCGGTCCGGCGCTGGCTGCCGGCAACGTCATGATCGTCAAACCCCCGCGGGAGACGCCGCTGACGATGCTGGCCCTGGCCGAGGCCTTCGCCGAGGCGGGACTGCCGCCCGGCGTGCTGTCGGTCCTTCCGACGAGTTCGAGCGGCGAGGTGTCCACCGCTCTGATCACCGACGACCGGATTCGCAAGATCAGCTTCACCGGCTCGACGCCGGTGGGCCGCAATCTGCTCGGGCAGGCCGCCGAACGGGTGCAGCGCACCTCGATGGAACTCGGCGGCAACGCACCGTTCCTGGTGTTCGACGACGCCGATGTCGACGCCGCGGTCGAGGGTGCGTTCGCGGCCAAGATGCGCAACGGCGGCGAAGCCTGCACCGCGGCCAACCGTTTCCTCGTGCAATCCGGTGTGGCCGAGGAGTTCACCTCGAAACTCGTGGAGAAGATGTCGGACGTCACGATGGGCCCCGGCTACAAGGAGGGCGTGACACTCGGACCGCTCGTCAACGCCGACCAGCGGGACAAGGTCGCGGCCGCCGTCGAGCAGGCCGTGAACGACGGCGCCCGCGTACGGCTGGGCGGGGAACGTCCCGACGGTCGCGGTTTCTTCTATCCGGCAACGGTTCTCGACAACGTCGACCCGTACGCCCCGGTGACCCGCGAGGAGATCTTCGGCCCGGTCGCGGTGATCAGCACCTTCGACGACGAGAACGACGCGATCGCCGCCGCCAACTCCACCGAGTACGGCCTGGCGTCGTACTTCTACAGTCGCGACCTGGAACGCTGCATGCGCGTCGCGAGCCGCCTCGACTCGGGCATGGTCGGGGTGAACCGTGGCGTGATCTCTGACGCGGCAGCACCGTTCGGTGGGATCAAACAGTCGGGCATCGGCCGCGAGGGCGGCAGCGAGGGCATCGACGAGTATCTCTCGGTGAAGTACATCGCGCTCACGTGACCCGGCGGTCGAGAGGTTGTTCGGCGGCTACTTGACCTGTTACGTGTGTGACTGGTGATGCAGGTGTTACCGTTCTGACACCTGCACGACCGTACCCGTCCGTACACTCCAAGGGCATGCGTCTGAGAAGAACAATGTCCGCGATCGCCGTGACGGCGGCGGTTGCGACGGCCGGTGTTGCCGTCACCACCACCGGGGACCAAGGCACCGCGAAGATCGAATCAGCCGCCACCAGTTTGGATTTCGGCAGCGTCGACTTCGGCAGTTCTGAACTCGGCACCCCGAACAGCGTGTTCCTGTGGGAGAGTCCGCCGACCCGCTACATCGTCGTCCTGGGCGCGAAGTTCGGCCAGTTCGGGCAGACACCCCAGATCATGACCCAGCGATTGAACGTCGCAGCGAATCTCGCGAAGAAGCATCCGTTCAACCGGATCATCGCCTCCGGCGGTGACACCCACTGGCTACCCATCGCCGAGGCCCAGTTCATGAACATCGGACTGATCCGACGCGGAATCCCGCCGTGGCAGATGGTCAACGAGGTCGCGTCGACCTCGACCGTGCAGAATGCCCAGAACACGGTGGCGATGCTGAAACGGATGGGCGGGACCGGCGCGCTCATCGTCACCAATGGCTTTCACATGGAACGCGCCATGAAGAACTTCCGCGACGCCGCCCGGGCCCAGGGCGCGAGGCTGGTGTTCCGGCCGGCGTACGCGTAATCACTTCCCCGCGGGGCGGCTTCCCTCCCGCCCGGCCGTTTCCCTCCCGCTCATCAGATCCGGTTAGCGGGAGGGAAGCGGACCCCGCGGAGATGGAGCTGCTCTACGCTGGGCAGCGTGCGAGATCCTAGCCATGAACCGCTCGATGCCGAAGAACTGCGTCGCCAGTTCGAGTCGATGCTTGCGGGCCTCCAACCGAACGAACTCCTCACTCTGCAGGATCAGCTCGGCAGGGCTGCCGCGGACAGGTTCGCGCGGCCAGCGTCGATTCGTCACCGCAAGGAGCCGCTCGCCGAGACAGTGGTGTTCCGGATCCGCGTAGATCTCGACGACGCGCGACCTCCCATCTGGCGCCGCCTCGACGTCCGGTCGGATGTTTCTCTCGAGGACGTGCACCGGATCATTCAAGCGGCGTTCGGTTGGCTGGACTACCACCTCTATCGTTTCGCGCTGGGCGGCGGCAGCCCATTCGACCGCAGGAGTGAATTCTTCCTCTGCCCGTTCGACGCTCAGGAAGGCGAGGAGGTGGGCACCCCCGTCGCCGAGGTCCGGCTCGACGAGACGCTCCACGAACCAGGCGACGTCCTGCGCTACGTCTATGACTACGGCGACAGCTGGGAACTGACGTTGAAGCTCGAGAGCATCCACGAAGCGTCGGAGGACTCGCCGTGGGCCCGGTGCGTCGACGGTCGGCGCGCTGCGCCGCCGGAGGACTGCGGCGGCATCACCGACGCGGAGTCGCTCGCCGAGGTCGTGGACGATCCCGCACATTTCGACATCGACGAGGTGAACGCCGCACTCAGCGACCCCATTCACTCGCTTGCCGATTCCGGAATCGATGCACGGCTCGGCATCCTGCTGTACCAGATCCAACCTCTCGACGGGTCCGGAGAGCTGACGACGAGCGCAGCGCGGTTGGCAGCCTCGTCGACGATTGCGACGGACGACCAGCTCGAAGCCGACCTGCTCCCCTACCTGTGGTTCCTGCGCCGCGCGCGCGATGAGGGCTTTCCACTCACGTCGGCTGGTTACCTGAAACCGGCCGACGTGATCGCGGCGTCGAAGGTGTTGCCGACGATGAAGTACTTCATCGGTGCCAAGAATCGAGAAGTCCAGAGCGCGCCAGTGCTGCATTTTCGTGAGTCCCTGCTTCGGATGGGGTTGTTACGCAAGCACAAAGGCCGTCTCCTGCCGACACGGTTGGGGACGAGCCTCGCCGACGATCCGCAGTCGCTGGCCGACCATCTCGCCGACCGGCTGCTGAACCAGAAGATGGATCGGTTCACCGAGGACGCCAGTCTGCTGATGCTCTTCTTCGCCGCCGCCTCCGAACCCGGCGACCACATGCCACTCGAGACGATCGGCGCGCTGCTCACCGTGTATCGCTGGCAGGGCACGGACGGGCGCCCGATCCAGAAGTACGACCTCTACCACCTCGACAACGGAATCTACGAGTTCTTCGAAGCCGTCTCGCCCCCGGAACGGGGACTCCGAGGGGTGACGCTGAGCCCGACGGCCATCGAGATCGCGCGACGCGCCATCCGACACCGCTGACCCACGTCTACTACCGAAAGTAGTTCTCGCTCCTGACGATCCGCCGGAGTCGTGCCGACAGGTCTTGTCAGACCCCTTTCGTATGGTGTTGTCATGGCATTCGAGTTCGGCACCATCGACCCCGGCGGGGATCTCCCCGACGCGGAGTTCGACGTGTTCGAACCCCTGGACGGACTCTCGGCCGAAGCTCTGGTCAGCACGGCTGCGTACTCGGCATCGATGAACGCCGCCAACACCTGCCGCACACTGATCGCCGCCAGCCTGCTGCACGAACAACGCGAAGAAGAGTACCTACTGCGCCGCAGTGAGATCCACTCCGGACAAGCACGATCTGTCGACGACCTCCTCGACAAGACAGCCCAGGTAGTTTCCGGTGCGGACCCGTATGAACAATTCGGGCCCAACGGGTTCGAACAAGCCACCGCCGAACTCGGTGCCGCGCTGACCATCACCGCTGCGGAAGCCCGCGACCTCATCCGCACCGGCGACGCCATGCGGTACCGACTCCCCCTGACCGGCACCACACTGGCCTGCGGACGAATCGATCTGCGCCGGTTCATGATCGCACTCAAACGCACCGACTTCGTCGACGAGGCCACCATGCCGATCGTGGACGCCGCATTGGCCGAGGCGATCCTCGCCCGCGACCCCATGTCCACCACCCGGTTCACCGCACTGGTCGACCAGATTGTGCACAGGCATGCGCCTGATGCGGTCAAGCGCCGCAACGACCAGGCCGAACGAGACCGCGGAATCAACATCCGGCCCGACCGCCACCAACCCGGCCAGTCGCGCATCACCGGACATTTCCCCCACACCGACGCCGCCGCCCTCAATGCCCAACTGACGGCCATGGCCAAAGGTGTGCACGTCACTGATCCGCGCACCCTGGCCCAGCGCCGCGCCGACGCCCTCATCGCCCTCGCCCACGGCACGCAAACCCTCGACTGCCGGTGCACCGACTGCACACCCCCACCAGCCGAGCAGAACCTCGACACCCCTGAACCCGCCGAACCCGCCGACGCGGCAACACCCGAACCCGAGCCCACCCCCGTTGCTGTACCGGACGTGACCGACACCGCCGCAACCGAACCCGGCGGCGCTGTCGCAGCATCGGAGCCGACCGGCGACTGCACATGCACCTGCGCCACCTGCCGCGCACCACGACCGACCTATCACATCGTGGGCAACCTGACGACGCTGATCGGTCTCGACAACGATCCCGGCATGCTCGACGGCTACGGGCTGATCGACGCCCACACCATGCGCCGACTCTTCGCCGACGCGGTTCACACCTTCATCACCACCGGGGTGCGCACAGACCCAGCCGACGCCGACGCCCGGGCCGCGGCAGCCGCCAGCACGTACCTGCCGAGCAAGAAGCTGCAGGCACTGATCCGCGCCGGCGAATTGTGTTGCACCTTCCCCGGCTGCAACCAACCGGTGTGGACCGTCGACCTCGACCACACCCATCCATACGACCACCGCCACCCCGATCGCGGCGGAAAGACCCTCCAACACAACCTCAAACCGTTGTGCCGGTTCCACCACCGCATCAAAACCTTTGGCAGGTGGCGCGACTCCCAGGACGAGTACCTCTCCGTGTGGTTCGAAGCCCCCACCGGCCACACCTACCTGGGCAACCCGTACACCGGGCGAGACCTGTTCGCGTCGTTGAAAACCCAGCCACCCGACCATCCGGCGCGGCAACGACTCACCGACGAGCGCGCACACCGCACCGACACCCATCGTCGGCAACAAGCCGAATGGGACACCAACAACCCACCGCCGTTCTGACACAGAACCAGTGAGTGGGCGGGTCACGCCTGACTTCGATACGCCTCGGGGATCCGTCGACGAGGGTGCCCAGTCTCCGCGGGAACGAGATTCTCACCGGGAGGCGTGGCAGCTCACCGGCGCCGATGCTCCGAGGGCCCGATCCCATACCTCGTCCGCTAGGTGGTAGCGAACCGGCTCTCGCTGGAAAGCCCCAACATGCAGCGACTTCGGCGACAGTGCTGGCGTCATCCGCGAGAGCAGGTCGGCTCGTGCCCGACTCAGACGGATGTCGCGGAGTGCCTGGGTGGGCGTGGTGCCGACATGCTCGGCGAACCCCTCCCGCAGTCTCCGGAGACTCGACCCGACGATCTCGGCCATGTCGGCCAAACGCCAGTCGCGAGCAGGATCGTCGTGCAGGGCATCGAGTACCCTTCACCGTGCGCGGCCGCAGACCGGTCCCGGCCTCTTCCGACGACACCGCAAGGATGGACGCACTACTGATCGCGCTGGCCAACTGTGGTCCGACAAGGGGATTCGCGAGCAGGTCGGCCGGCCCGCGAAGCTCGGCCGAGAGCGCGCGGACGAGCGCGAACCCGATTCTTCATCGGACCCGCTGAGATCGAGCTGGTGCCGGGGTAGTTGTACTGACCCGCCAGGTTGGGTACGCGGTCGGCGGGTGAACCACCCGCACCGTGGTGACACCGATCGAGGCGAAGTGGGCCACCGCCCGCGCCATAACGCGGTCGCGGTTTCCTTCTTCTCATCAGCCAGAATCTCTGAGTAGGCCGCGCTCGAGATCTCCGCAGAGCTCTTGCAATTGCACACCTTCGACGCGGATCACGAAGAGTCCGGGGGTGACGAACAACTCGGAATAGTCAGGCACAGAATTCAGACAAAGGCGTTGACCGTCGACTTTAGTCCGACCAGTTGAACTCTGCGCCTCTCGCCGACGAACCAAGTAGGCGACGCGCAAACTCGATCCACAACATCACTTTTGATCAGTCAAGGACGGTATGCAATGCGAAAGATACGCGCGGGGCTCGGACTGGCCGCACTCGGAGCTGCGCTCGCCGTGGCTGTGGCCCCAGCCTCGGCCGCAAAACCACTACCCACGGCGACCATCACCTCTCCAGCCGACAACACAGTCGTCTTCCGGATTACAAATCACCTAGACGAGGTGACCAGTTGCGGCGGACGCCTCAACGGCTTTACCGACTTCAGTACGCCGTACGCGAAGGTCGCACCACGCAGCACAGTCGTCTACACCGTGGCGGACGTGCCGGCAGGGAATTACTCAGCCTGGTGGGGCTGCAACGGCTTTGACGATCGTAACCTCGTGATGGTCCGCGGCAAGTCCACCGGTAAGCCGTACCTGGCACCCAACAAGCCCTCGTACACACCGCCCGCACCGGGTCTCGACTTCGGAAGTCTCTCGTCGGCACTCGGCTCCTAGAACATCCACACGCCCGGCAGACACGAATCAGCGGACACCGGGAACGCCATCAAGAACTTCTTGTCCGTTGTCCAAAGCGGTTGCTGCTCAGTGGCCCGTCGAATGGATGAGCTAGGTGGCGGTCGCGAGGGCGGCGTGGAGCAATCACCGACGTTCTGACACCAAGCGTTTCTTTGACCGTCTTCTGGGTAACGCTAGGGCGATCACGATCTACGGTCCGACAGGGGTGCAATGGCCAACAATATGCCTCACGGGGTCTTCTGTCTCGAAGGTGACTGGAACGCAGCTGACCCCACCGACAGGATGACGATCGAGCCTGCTCTGGAGATGCTCGACCGCTTGGGATACCTGACGCTCCGCCACCGCAACGTGAACACACACGCAGAGCTTTGGCGTCACCTTGACAACTGGGACAGCAGGGCACTGGACGCCTACCGCTTCCTCTATCTGGGCTTCCATGGAAAACCCGAGATGTTGGACATCAGCGGGGACCCACTCGGCCTCGATACCTTGGGGCTGAAACTGGAGGACCGATGCCGGGACCGCGTGATATTCCTGTCCTCATGCGGCGCGCTGGAGAGCTCCGAAGACTCTCTGAAGAAGTTCTGCAGGACGACGGGTGCTGACGCTGTAGTCGGCTACACCCAAGACGTCGACTTCGTGGAAGCAGCCGCCTTCGAGATGATTCTCTTTGGCTATCTATCCGACATGGCATTCGGCACCAAACCGCCGCGTTCGATGTACAGGCGCGTAACCGAGGCCTTCCCGGACTTCACCTCTCGTCTCGGCTTCCGGGTTGCCACTAAGACGTGGGTTTCATCTGTAAGCGATTGATTCCCAACCTGTTGCGCGGGAGAGCGCCTGACCGTCATCGATACGACATGAGCACCAGGAGGACGGCGTGAATGACGTACCTACGCTGGACGCATACATCGACGCTGCGGTGAGCGAGGACTTTCAAGAGTGGCCTGGTGGGTGGCCAGGAGAGATTGAGGCCGCCTTGATCGACGCGGTGTTCTCGATCCGGGCACGATATGGGGGTCCGGAGACCGGCGTGCGTGGAGTCGTCAAGCGGTGGCGTGAACGAGATGGACGCACCGGGAAGATCGACGACTTGGAGGCGCTCGCCGACGCTGATCCCGCAGATTTCGTGAATACGGTTAACAACGCGGCGCAAGCGAGCGGGCGCCTCAAGGGCGAGATCGTCATCGACGCCGCGAAAGCACTCACTGCCGTTGGACTTCGTCACGCGAGTGACTTCACCAATTCGAAAGAGCAGAAGAACGCTTACCTATCAGTCAAGGGCTGCGGATCGGTGACGTGGTCATACTTCGGGATGTTACTCGGTGAGGCTGATGTCAAGGCAGACACGTGGATTGTCCGCTTCGTGGAGAGGGCGCTGGCGCGACCCGTGCGGACTGAGGAAGCCCGTGAACTTCTAGCCACAGTCGCGACGATGCGTGATGTCAGCGCCACCGCGCTGGATCACGCCGTGTGGGAGTACGCGCGCAAGAACCTCGGCTGATGCCCGTCCGAGGACAATCCGAAGAGCGACGCGTCCACCTCGTCGGCGTGGCGCCGTGGCGGCAGGCCGTCGATTTCTACTACAACCCCGACGACGATCTGGGCCTCGACGATCTCGGGTTCACGTTTCCCGCGCGCTGGGCCGCGGGAGATCTGTTTGTCATCGTGACGGCGGACAGCCCGGCGTCGGCCGTCGTCGTGGTGGAGGAAACCCACCACGACTCCACGGGTCCGGACTCGTACGACCAGTATCTGGGACCGTTCGAACTCTCGCTGACTGCTGTCGAACGCCGGCTCGGCACTCCCCTACCGAGCGCCCCGGCAACCCTCGACACGGCGACGGGCGAACGGTTGATCGCGGCGATTTCGGCGGAGGAGGAGTCTCCGACACCGTGGCGCGAGTTGGACGAACGGGGATGTGTCGCTCGGTCTGAACCTGTCGAACCGTACTCCCGGTGTGCATGCTGCGGGGAGTGGGCGGACGAGGCACCGGTCCTCGAGAATCACGTGCTCGTCGATATCCAGGAGTTGGAGTTCTTCGGTTACGGCTCGATCGTCGTGTGCCGCACCTGCCACGACCTGCTTCATCGCCCACTCGCGCCGAGCTCCGACGGCCTCATGTTCGGTTTCCGTCCGTTGTGCCCTCGCTGTTCGGCGATGCGCACCTACCAGGTGATCCGGGGCTTCCCTGCGGGACCACCGGGACCAGGAACCCTCCTGGCCGGGTGCGATAGATCCGACCCGGTGACGTTCGAATATCGCTGCGGTGCGTGCGAGTACGAGTGGACCGATGACGACGATGGTTACCAGCCGTTGCCTGCCGAATTCGACGACGATGTGGTGGTTCGAGCCCGCATCGCGCCGATCCCCGACGGGGTCTACCGACCTTACTCACGCACGGGCGAGCCCGGTCGGGTCGTCATCGGGCGGTATGCGCCGCGAGGGCCGGGACCCCACTCTGCAGCCTGGGGCGACGCGATCCACCACGAGCTCGTCGGGCAGGACGGGCGTATCTACCTGGTCGACCCGACGACGGTGAGGTCTGCGGAGCCCCATACGTGGGAGACCCGGCAGCCGTGGACTGGCGACATATAAATCTTCATCGTTCCGCCGGGCGCAGAGCACGTTCCACGACCGCCGCTTGTCCCGGCCGGCAGAACACCAGTTGCAACCGAGACACTGTCTCCCCAGTCGCATTTCGCAGCAGATCGGCGTAGATCGCGAGTTGCGCCCAGTACGCCTCGAGGGTGTCGGCGGAAACCCCGACGTCGGTCTTGTAGTCGACGATGACCAACGAACCGTCGTCGTCGCGATACACCAGGTCCGCGATGCCCTCGACCACGGTGACTCCGTCGGGCCCGGAACCGGCGAGCTGCATTTCCTGCCAGTGCTCGCGGACGGCAGCCCGCTGAACAGGTGCCGACTGCAACGCCGACCGAGCCAGCGCCACGAAATGATCCACGTCGACGACGCCGGCGAGTGCGGCCGCGCGCCGAGCGGTCTCGTCGAATCCGTCGTCGACGGCGGTACCCAGGGTGACCTGTTCGAGGAGCGCGTGCAGGGCGGTACCCAGCGTCGCGCCGCTGTCGGGGCTCGCGGTGCCGACCGGAATCTGTTCGGCTACCGGCGCTGTCAGCCGTCCAGAATCCCGGTACCCCTGCAGCACAACTGTTTCGGCGTCATCTATGCCGTGGACGATCCGCGTCGCCGAGTAGGAGACGCGGATCGTCGAGGCGGCCTCGATCGCGGCGGTCTCTGCCGACCAGTCGATCCAGGCCTGTCGTTCGTGCTGGGCGATCGCTTCGTCGTCGCGCCTGACCGGTTCGACGAGCTCCGGAACGTCGTTGGGCAGGCCCTCCAGCGCGGGTGCGAGCGCGGCTCCCCAGGATGCGTTCTTCCCGACGTATCCGGAGACCGCGAGGTGACTCTCGGCGCGCGTGCAGGCGACGTACAGCAGGCGCTTCTTCTCCGCCTCGCCGTGCGCCTTCTCGGTCTTTGCTGCTGCCGCGTAACCTTTCGAGGTCACGTTCTTCGACGCACATGCCTGCAGCTTCTCGTCTTCGTCCCAAAGCAGCGGCTCGGGCTGTGTGCGGAATCCGCCGCTCATGCCGGCGACGACGACCATCGGGAACTGCAATCCCTTGGCGGCGTGGATGGTCATGATGCGCACGGCGTCGACACCGATCTCGGGGAGTACGGTCTCGGCGACACGCGCGTTCTCGTCGGCCTGGGTGGCGGCCCAGTCGATGTAGTCGCGCAGCGACCCACGATCTTCGGCGTACCAGGCGCGGGCCTGGTCGATGACGAAGCGGAGCCGCCGCCAGACGTCGCGGTGACGGGGCGAGTCCATGGACACCTCGAACACCCGACGATCGATGGCCAGGCGGCTCAGCAGTGCGCCCGGGTTCAGGTCCCCCAGTTCCGAAGACAGAGCCTTCAGGTATGCACATGCGGCCGCCACCGGCGATCCGACCAGTTCCTCGGTGGGCGCATCGGCGTAGATGCTCCATCGGCCGTCGGCGGCCTTCCAGCGGAGCAGGTCGTCGTCGCCGCAGCCGAACAGCGGGGTACGCAGGGCGGCGACGAGGGCGGCCTCGTCGGCGGTGTTCGCAAGTGCGCGACAGGTGACGAGGAGGTCGTGCACCTCTTGCGTCGAGTACACCAGACTCGATGCCTCCGAACGGAACTCGATGCCCGCGGCGTCAAGGCTCTTCTCCAGGAACGGCAGTACCGCCCGCGACGGGATGAGGATGCAGATGTCCTTCCAGCGCAATGGGACATGCTGGTACGCATCGCCGTCGAATGTCTCCTTGCGCCAGCCGTTCTCGACAGCGGTGGCGATGATCCTCGCGACGTCGCGCGACTCGCGTGCGCGGAGGGCTTCGGCGGGCGAAAGCGCGTCCTCGTCGTCGACGGGTTCCTCGGTGTCGGGGAAGACGAACGGCTTCGGCCCCCAGGAGAGGTCCCAGCGGGGTCGGCCCGGGGCCGGGTCGAGCGGCGTGTACTCGGGCTGCACGTGATGCTCGGCGACGATGAGCCGGCCGAAAACGGCGTTGACCCAGTCGAGGACGGGTCGCGTGGACCGGAAGTTGGTGGTCAGCTGTACGACGTCGGCCGGCGGAGTGCGATCCCGCGCGGACATGTATGCCGCGATGTCGGCGCGGCGGAAACGGTAGATGGATTGTTTCGGGTCGCCGACGGTGAAGAGCCGACCCGCTTCGTCTCGGCCGGCGACGATGCGTTGTGCCAGCGTGAGTTGCAGCGGATCGGTGTCCTGGAACTCGTCGAGGAGGACGCGCTGGTAGCGCTGATGGGCGGCCGCGGCGACCTCCGGCTTCCCGAGTACGTCGCGGGCCAGGACGAGCAGGTCGTGGAATTCGAGCTGTCCGCTGCGCTGCCGGTCGCGCGCCTCGTCGAGGACGATCTCCGACAGGTGGCGGACCACCACGCGCACCGCGCCGTCGACGTAGGTGCCGACCACGTCGGAGCAGATCTCCTCGCGCAGCGCCTTGGCGGCGGCTTTGATCTCTTTGCACTGCGCCACACCACCGCGCCACGCGGACCCCCGACCCACGTTGCCGAGCTTCGGGCACAGGTCCACCATCGGGACCCATCCGAAGGAATCACGCTCGGCGGCAACCAGGATCCGCCATTCGCGGAGTTCCTCGAGTTTGACCGCGAGTTTGTCCTCCGGATCGAGACAATCGTCGAGCTTGTCGATGATGGCGTCGGTCTCCCACAGGATGCGGTCGATGTCGGCGGGTGCGATGCCCTGGGGGTTGTCGTCGAGGGTGAGGCGATCCCAGTTGCGGTCCAGCGCATCGGCGAGTGTGCGCATCTGGTCGAGTGATGCGCCGGCGGCCATCACGATGCCCATGGCGTCGACCAGCATGGGTGGGGCGTCGTCGGTGAACAGTCGGGTGCGCATGCGGCGCCAGCGGCGTTCGAAGGACAGCTGGGAGCCCATGGCGTCGACGACCGCGATGCGTGGTGGCACTCCGGCTTCGAGGGGATGCTCGCCGATGATGCGCGCTGCGAACGCGTGCAGCGTGCCGATGGCTGCGGTGTCGATCTGTTCGAGAGCGGCTCGCGCACGGTCGGTGTCGTGTGTGGCGAGCTCGACACGCACGCGTTCACGGAGTTCGGCCGCGGCTTTCTCGGTGAAGGTGATGGCGGCGATGGCATCGAGTTCGATGCCGTCGTGCAGCACGAGGTGACAGATGCGGCCGACCAGCGAATGGGTCTTGCCGCTGCCGGCGCCGGCTTCGACGAACAGGGTGGCGCCGGTATCGGTGGTGATGCGATCGCGCGCGGCCTGGTCGGCGAGTTGTGCTGCGGTCATCTCAGCCTCCGTACTTCTGCACGTAGTCGGACAGTTCGTCGACGTGTTCCAGTGCGGCCCAGGCGCGTCGCAGCCCGGCCCGTCCGAGGAGGTCGATGACGGGCAAGTCCCAGTGGGTGTCTTCGATCTTGGGCGGGAAGTAGCCGGCCCGGATCGACTTGTGCACGAGCGTCATGTCGTCGATGAGGGTGGCGACGACGTCGTCGGTGACGGGGTAGCCGACCGAGGCGAACTTGCCTTTGCTGGTGATGAACCAGTACCGGGCTTCGACGTCGGCGCCGAAGGTGCGGGCGAACAGTCCGTAGACGGGGAGCTGGAATTGCAGACCCGAGTTGGTGGGTGTGCTCTCAGCGAGGTCCTTGTATTTGTCGGCCTTGCCGGTCTTGTAGTCGGTGACGCGGATGCGTCCACCGTGGTGGCGGTCGATGCGGTCGATCTGCCCGCGGAAGCGAATCCTGTTTTCGCCCAGTTCCAGCGAGACCTCGTGACTGCCGTGCGCGTCGAGACCGAAGTCCGCCTCTGCGTGCGTCGGCTGCCAGCCGTCGGCGGCGTCGGCGTGGTCGTGGGTGAACCATTCGTCCAGGTCGCGCATGATGGTGCCGCGGTCCTTGGCCCACAGCTGTTCGAGCCAGCCCGGACTGTTGGCCTGCGCCTCGTCGAGAACTTCTGCGGCGACGATCCGTAGGCGGGCGAGGTCGAGCTGCGCGCCGTCCATCGTCTCGCGGACGTACCGCTCGAGGATGGTGTGGATCAGGGTCCCCCGCGTCAATGCGTCGATCTGGGCGATCTCGTCGGGGTCGTCGAGGGCACGCAGGCGCAGGATGTGTTCGAGGAAGTACTGATAGGGGCTCTGCACCCACAGTTCGAGGCCGGTCGGCGACACCGGCTGATCGAAGGTGGTGATGAGTTCGCTGACCGACGACAGGTTGCCGTTGAACCGGGTGAAGCGGCCGTTGAGGCGGTCGCTGCGCATGTGCATGCCACGGTTGATGATCGGATCGTCGAGCGCGCCGCGACGATTGTCCGCGGGGACGGCGGCAAGTTCGCGGAGACGCCACTCGGTGTCGGAGGCCGCGGAGGCGCCGATGCGCTCGTCGGCGCGTTGGGCGGCGACGTCGAAGGAGTCGACTGCGACGATCTGCGGCGAATTCTCGGTCGCGCGTTGCCAGTTGACAACGTCGACGTCACACCCGGCGAGGTCGGCCAGCGCCGGCAGCAGCCAGCGGGACGGCACCTTCTCGGCGCCGCCGCGCAGGCTGCCGCGCGGGAAGGTGACGACCCGTTCCGCGCGGCCGGCACTCACCGCACCGGCGAAGGCGAGACGTTGGCGTTCCATGTGATCGCGGGCGGTGATGCCGATCAGTTCCGGCGGGAGAAGCGGGTCGTCGCGGCGGGGTGTGGGAACGGTGCCTTCGGCAGCACCGACGACGACGCAGACGTCGAGGTCGCGACCGACGCCCGAGGAGATCGGTGCGACCGTCACTCCTGCACCCGATGTGCCGTGCATGCCTCGGTGCGCGTTCAGCCGGATCGAGACCGTGTCGAACACCCGAGCCGCGGTGGGTTGCGGTGCGATGCCGTCCATCAGAGCGATTCCCGCGCAGTCGGCACGGATCGCGGCGAGGTCTGCGGCCGCGGTGTCGCGTTTCGGCGTGCGAAAGTAGGTGTCGAGCAGGGTGTCCAGATGTTCGGCGACGGTCGCCCAGTCCGGCGCGTCGACGAGAGCGCGCAGGTCGGCCTGCAGCCGACGGACGAAGGAGTGGACGGCCGCGGCCCTGGCGTGGTGTTTCTCGTGCGCACCGACGCGGGTGAGGCGCTCCCAGTCGACGCCGCCGACGATAGGTTCGTCGACGCGCGTGAGGCGTTCGAGTTGGGGCTGCGAGATCGGCGTGTCATCGAGTTCGGGGCGTCGGAGTGCGCCTTCGGCGAGGAGGGTGAACAGTTCCCGGCGAGGCATGACGTCGTGGTCGAGTGCCAGCAACCCGAGCAAAGCGCGACCGGTGGGTCGGTCGACGAGGGTGTGGCATTCGGGTCCGGTGAACGCGATGTGGCCGGCGGTGAGGTGCTCGTGGAGCAGCGGCAGGTAGGGGTCGTCGGTGCCGTAGAAGATGCCGATGCGGTGACCGGGGACCCCGCTGGCGAGGTGCTTGCGGACCAACCGGACGACAGCGCGGATCTCGTCGTCGGCGTCGGAGGTGTGGATGACCTGGGTGGGTGAGACGTGGGTGTCCGCGTCGATGGTCTCGCCGCGGCGCTGGAGCTCACGGAGAAGGGCTTGCTCGGCGGGCGTGTGAGCGGCCGGCTGATGGACGATCACCGCCCCGAGCTCGTCAAGCCTCTCGGCGGCGGTCGTGTGCGCCTCATGCTGTAGGCAATAGGTGCTGGTGAGGCCTTCGATGGCAGCACGGTGGATGCGCAACAGGTCGGCGACGAGCGGCGTCGGCGATTCCATGGACGGCTCGGCAACACCGGTGAGTTCCCAGGCTGCGCTCGCGAGAGCTTGTGCGGTGATGGGTTTGTCGGCGACGTCGGCGAAGACCCCCGGTGCGTCCGCGAGAACTCGCTGGATCGAGGCTTCGAGCAGCGGGTACGGGAGCGGCTGCCGGGGTGCGAGAGCGGGTGCGGACAGCTTGGCCACGGCTTCCGGGAGCGTGAGGACGTCTGTGTTGGCCACCGCCCCGGTCCGGGCCAGGTGATGCAGGACGTCACGACCCGATCCGTGGTTCGGAACGATGACGGTCACCCGCTGCAGCGGTGAGCCGGCCTTGGCATCGGAGACCGCTGCCGCCAGTCGGTCCATCACGGTGGGCATGGGGCCATCATGCCGGGTGGGTGTGACACGGCTCTCGTGGCCATCGGCCGGGGGTCCCGGAAGTTATGTCGGAGTTTATCTGATAGGGATCAGCGCGCTACCCGACGGGTGGATAGGTTGATGTGCACGGTGTTGACGAGAGAACGTGGGAGACGATGGCGACGACGAATGCCAACCTGATCTGGAAGATCGCTGAGCTGCTGCGAGGACCGTTCCAACCGAACCAGTACGGCGACGTGATCCTGCCATTCACCATTCTCCGCAGGTTGGACTGCATCCTCGAGCCGACCAAGGATGAGGTGTTGGCTGAGCACAAGAAGCTGGCGAAGTCGAAGGTCGACCCGGATATCGTGCTGAAATCCAAGTTCAAGCTGCCGTTCTACAACACGTCCCGCTGGGACTTCCGGGCGCTGACCTCGGATGCTGAGGGCATCGCCGACAACCTGGCCGACTACATCAATCACTTCTCCCCGAACATCAGCGACGTGTTCGAGGGCTTCGGCATGGAAGACCTCATCGAACGTCTCAGCAAGTCCGACCGCCTCTACCTGATCGTCAAGGAGTTCGCGGGCGTCGACCTGCACCCCAAGGTGGTCAGCGGCTACGAGATGGGCTTGATCTTCGAAGAACTCATCCGCAAGTTCGCCGAATCCAACAACGCCGCCGCCGGTGACCACTTCACCCCGCGCGAGGTGATCGCCCTCATGGTCGACCTGCTGTTCGCCACCGCCGACGACGCCCTGACCAAACCGGGCACCGTACGCACTATCTACGACCCCGCCGCAGGCACCGGTGGCATGCTGTCCACCGCGTATGACCACCTGTTGGAGATGAACCACAAGGCCCGCCCCGTCCTTTTCGGGCAAGAGATCAACTCCCGCTCCTACGCCATGTGTAAATCCGACATGATCATCAAGGGCCAGGACGTCGACAACATCTACCTGGGCGACACCCTCACCGACGACAACTTCCGCGGCCGCCACTTCGACTACCTGCTGTCCAACCCGCCGTTCGGCGTGGACTGGAAAACCCAACAGCGCGCCGTCGACGAGGAGCACCGCGTCCGCGGCTTCGCCGGCCGCTTCGGGCCCGGCCTCCCGCGCGTCTCCGACGGGTCCCTGCTGTTCCTGATGCACCTGATCTCCAAGATGGAACCGGTCAACCAGAAGGGCGACGGCGGCTCCCGCCTGGCGATCGTCCTCAACGGCTCGCCCCTGTTCACCGGCGGCGCCGGATCAGGCGAGTCGAACATCCGCCAGTGGATCATCGAAAACGACCTGCTCGACACGATCATCGCCCTGCCAACCGACATGTTCTACAACACCGGCATCTCCACCTACATCTGGATCCTCGACAACAACAAACCCGCCGAACGCCAAGGAACTGTCCAACTCGTCAACGCCGTAGACATGTTCGGCAAGATGCGCAAATCGCTGGGCTCCAAACGCAAGTTCCTGCGCGAGAACGACATCCAGCGGATCGTCCGACTCTACTCCGATCATGTTGACGACCCGGGTTCCGACGAGACTGCGTCGCTGTCGAAGGTGTTCGCCAACGACGACTTCGGCTATCGGACCATCACCGTCGAACGACCACTGCAGCTCGGCTTCGGTATCGACGACGCGAAGATCGACGCCGTCCTCGCGGTCAAAGCGATCACGAAACTCGGCACCGACGAGAAGGAAGCCATCCGGAAGGCGCTCGCGTATCTCTCGGATTGGGAATGGACCAACCGCGATGCCTTCGCCACCGACCTCAAAGAAGCACTGCACGACAACGGCTTCGTCAAACCCGGAGCCCCCATCCTCAAAGCGATCTGGTCCACGATCGGCGAACACTCCGACGCCGCCGACGTCATCACCGACCGCCACGGCAACCCCGAACCCGACCCCTCCCTCCGCGACACCGAGAACGTCCCACTCACCGAAGACATCGACGACTACTTCGAACGCGAAGTCCTCCCACACGTCCCCGACGCCTGGATCGATCACGATAAGACAAAGACCGGCTACGAAATCCCCTTCACTCGCCACTTCTACCGCTACATCCCGCCTCGCCCCCTCGAAGACATCCAGAAGGACCTCCGCCAACTCGTCGGCGAGATCCAAGAGATGTTGAAGGAGGTGGGTGCGTGAGTGCCCGCCGCCTTGGCGCGGACCTTCCGGCAGGCTGGAGTGGCATAAGCATCCGGCGACTATTCAGGGTCGTTGGCGGTGCGACACCTCGCTCTGACCAAGCTGCTTACTGGGACTCTGGTTCAGTGCCGTGGTTTACGCCAGCTGATTTGAGTCGCGCAAGTAACCTTACGGTAGAGACATCGGCGAGACAGATCACTCCTGAGGGACTCGCTTCGTGCTCCGCTGAGCTGTTGCCAGCTGGATCTGTATTGGTTTCCTGTCGTGCGCCGATTGGTTACGTCGCGGTTACGTCGACTGACGCGGCAACGAATCAGGGATGCAAAGCGCTTGTTGGAGACAGGGTCGATCCCCGATTCGTTGCGTATCAACTGAGCGTCGCTACTGAGGACCTTATTGCACTTGGCCAGGGTACGACGTTCGCGGAACTCTCTGGCGAGAGTTTGGCTGACTTTTCAATCGCCATCCCATGGCCCCTTCGCGACGCAACTTCGATAGCGGACTTCCTTGACCGCGAAACGGCAAAGATCGATGCGTTGATCGCCAAGCAAAAGCAGTTGATCGCAACCTTGCAGGAAGACCGCATCGCCACCATCACCCTCGCGGTTACACGAGGAATGAACGCCTCGGTTGCGGCAGTAGGCGAATCATGGCCAGGTGAGGTTCCCCCCCACTGGGTCGTCGGCAAGGTCAAGTACTACTTCGACGTCGTGCTGGGCAAGATGTATCAGGGTGAACAGATGCGCCAGGGCGACGCGTTTCTCCCCCACCTCAAAGCTGGCAACCTGACATCTAACGGCCTCATGATGGAAGATCCGATGTTCTGTTGGTTTTCGCCTGCCGAGGTGGTTGAGTTGAATCTTCGCCGAGGAGATGTCCTCGTAGTCGAAGGCGGTTCAATAGGCCGATGCGTCGTACTCGATCAGGATCTTCCGGGTTGGGGGTTCCAGAAGTCCTTGAACCGTGTGAGGCCGCGTTATCGAGACTTGCCCGAGTTTCTTGCATACGTTCTTGAGGCCGCGACAGCTTCCGGGTACGTTTCCCTCCTGTGTGGCAAGGCCACCATCCCTCACTTCACTGCCGAGAAACTGGGCGCCATGGAGTACCCGCGTCCGCCGGTAGACGAACAGCGCGCAATCGTTGACTTCCTAACGGAGCGTGATGTTCAGATCAGTTTGCTGTCGGAGCAGGCGACTAACGTGATCGACCGACTTTGCGAGTACCGTTCTGCACTGATCACCGACGCCGTAACTGGAAAGATCGATGTGCGGGAGATGGTTTGACATGCCGCAGCATCACGAGGTCACCCTAGAAAATGAGATCTGTGAGTACTTGGCCAATCAAGGCTGGTTGTACTCGCCGAACGATGCGGGTTACGACAAGTCGCTGGCCTTGTTCCCGGAGGATGTGTTCGGTTGGTTGGCCGACACCCAACCTGAGGAGTTGGCGAAGCGGGTCAAGCCGGAACTGACGGGCAAGGCACGCGCAGATGCCGAGTCCAAGGTGCTGGCGACGTTGACCAAACGGCTGGGTGCGGATTTGAAGGCCGGTGGTGGCACGTTGAACGTGTTGCGTGGCGGATTCAAAGATCTCAACGCCAAGTTTCTGATGTGTCAGTTCAAGCCGAACACGACATTGAATGAGACGACCGCGAAACGCTATGCCGCGGTGCGGCTTCGGGTGATGCGGCAGGTGCACTACTCGTCGCGGAACACTAATGCGATCGATCTGATGTTGTTCGTGAACGGGATTCCGGTGGCAACCGTCGAGCTGAAGACCGACTTCACGCAGAGCATTACTGATGCGGTACGTCAGTACAAGAAGGATCGGCTGCCGAAGGGCGAGCCCTTGCTGGAGTTCGGCCGGCGGACGGTGGTGCATTTCGCGGTATCCAACAGCGAGGTGCAGATGACCACCAAGCTGGCCGGTGACGATACGGTCTTCCTGCCGTTCAACCGAGGCAATGACGGACATGCCGGCAATCCGCTCAACCCGGATGGTTCACCGGCGTCGTATTTGTGGGAGCAGATCTGGGAGCGGAACACCTGGCTGGATATCCTCGGGCGGTTCATGCATCTGCACATCGAGGAGAAGATCGACCCGGCGACCAATCGGAAGCGGCGTAAGGAGACGATGCTGTTTCCTCGCTTCCACCAGTGGGATGCGGTCACCAAGTTGATCGCAGCCGCCAAGGCGGAGGGTCCGGGCAACAAGTATCTGATTCAGCATTCTGCGGGGTCGGGTAAGACGAACTCGATCTCCTGGTTGACCCATCGGCTGTCGGTGTTGCATGACGATGCGAACAGACCAGTGTTCGATGCGGTGCTGGTGATCACCGACCGGACGGTGCTCGATTCCCAGTTGCAGGAAGCGATCCGGCAAATCGATGACACCTCGGGGATGGTGGCCCACATCGATGCGTTGAGTGGGTCGAAGTCGGGCAAGTTGGCTCAAGCATTGGAGTCAGGGACGAAGATCATCATCGTCACCATCCAGACCTTCCCGTATGCGTTGGACATCATTCGGACCGGAGAGGGACTGGAGGGACGCTCGTTCGCGGTGATCGCTGATGAGGCGCACTCCTCACAGGCCGGTGATGCGTCGAAGCAATTGAAGAAAGTACTGACGGCGACCGAGCTTGAGGACATCGAGGACGGCGGGAGCGTCGACACCGAAGATGTACTGGCTGCAGAGATGACCGCACGCGCGGTGGCGACGAACATCTCGTTCTTCGCGTTCACGGCGACGCCGAAGGCCAAGACGCTGGAACTGTTCGGGCGTCGGCCGTCGGCGGATGTTCCACCGGAGCCGTTTCACCTGTACTCGATGCAGCAGGCCATCGAGGAGGGTTTCATCCTGGATGTGCTGCGCAACTACACCCCGTACAAGACAGCGTTTCGGTTGTCGCACAACGGGCGCAGCTACTCAACCGAGGACACCGATGCCGGCGGGACGGTCGTCGTCGACGCTGACCCGGGTGCGGATTCGCAACTGGTGGACAAGCGCGATGCCATCAAGTCGGTGATGAATTGGGTGCGGCTGCATCCGACGAACATTGCGCAGAAGGTGCAGATCATCGTCGAACACTTCCGGGCCAATGTCGGATGGCGGCTCGATGGTAAGGCCAAGGCGATGGTGGTGACGAGCTCACGCATGGCGGCGGTGCGCTACAAGTTGGCTTTCGACAGCTATGTTGCCAATAAGGGCTACACCGATGTCGCGGCATTGGTGGCGTTCTCCGGCGACATCACCGATGACGTCCACGGCCTGGACAAGGTCACCGAAACCACCATGAACCCGGGGCTGAAGGGACGCGACCTCCGGGATGCGTTCGCGACCGATGAGTATCAGGTCATGTTGGTGGCCAACAAGTTCCAGACCGGTTTCGATCAGCCGCTGCTGGTGGCGATGTATGTGGACAAGCGGCTCTCGGGGGTGCAGGCGGTACAAACGCTGTCGCGTCTCAACCGCACCGCCCCCGGCAAAGATCAGACGTTTGTGATCGACTTCGCCAACGCCGCCGAGGACGTCGTCGACGCGTTCGAGCCGTACTTCAAGGCCACCACGCTGGCCGATGTCACCGACCCGAACATCGTGCACGCCACCATGGCGAAGCTCGACGCGACTGGCATCTATCAGTGGGCCGAGGTCAACGGTTGCGCTGCGGATTTCGTTGCCAACAAGGGAAATAACGCGTTGACCAAGTGGGTGACACCTGCCCAACACCGATTCCGGGACCGCGAGCGCGAGGCCAACAACAAGGGTGACACGGCGGCCTTGGACGGGTTGGACATGTTCCGCAAGGATGTGGGGACCTTCAACCGCCAGTACGACTTCTTGTCCCAATTGTTCGACTACGAAGACCCCGACCTGGAGAAACTGTCCATCTACCTGCGCTACCTCGCCCCGGTCATCCGGCGCGAGAACGTCCAGCATGCCATCGACTTGTCCGGGGTGGACTTCGAGTACCTACGACAGAACAAGCAGAGCACAACCAGCGGCCGGCTCGAAGGGGGCGCAGAGCTTCCGCCGGCCGGTGAGGGTGGAGGTAGTGGCTCTGTCCACGACCCCGAGCTTGTCGAGCTCGACGAAGTCATTGCCACGATCAACGACCTGTTCGAGGGTGACCATTCCGACGCTGATGTCCGCAGCGTCGTTACCCATCTGCGGGACAAGTTGGAAGAGAGTGAGAATCTGAAGACCCAGGCTCGCAACAACTCTCAGGCGCAGTTCGAGGCCAGTCCGGACATCGACATCGAGTTCAACGGCGCAGTGATCGAGGCCATGGATGCCCACTCAGATCTGTCCGCGCAGATCCTGAACAATTCGGTGATCCGGGACAAGCTGGTGTCGGAGTTGGTTCCGGCGATCTACCGTCGGTTGCGAGTGGAGCACGCACCGTGAGATCGGCACAACGGCAGCTGACTTCAACGAGGAGGAGGCATCCTGATGGGGTTCCAAACACCGCTCTATGAGCTCAGTGAGTATCTGAAGTGGGCGGAGTCGGGGAAGATTCAACTGCCCGATTTCCAACGCGGTTACAAGTGGGAGGACGAGCGAATTCGCCAGCTTCTCGTTACCGTCCTGCGTGGTCACCCCCTGGGAGTAGTGATGCTGCTCAACACGGGAAACGATCAGATCCGCTTCAAGCCTCGCCTAATTGAGGGAACCAACGTGCCTCTTGGTACGCAGGCAGAGTCGCTGTTGCTGGACGGGCAACAGCGACTGACCTCCCTCACTCAGGCACTGACCACCGATGGCGTCGTGCACACCATGGACAGCCGGGGCAAACGCATGGATCGGCGGTACTTCATCGACATGCACCTCGCTGTCCAGGGCGAGGACCGCATCGACGAAGCAGTGCTGTCGCTGCCTGGTGACGGGATCGAACGCACCAACTTTGGAAAAGACGTTGTTCGTGACGTTTCTACACCTGAGAAACAGCGGGCCGCGGGTATGTTTCCGGTGAATCTGATCTTCGGCGACGCCATGTCGTGGCTGTTCGACTTGGACGACCGCGACCTCGCGAAGGCGTTCAACAACGACGTCATCAAACCGACGGGTACCTATAACATCCCGGCGATCGAACTGGACAAGAACACCAGTAAGGGTGCGGTGGCGACGGTGTTCGAGAAGGTCAACGTCGGCGGGCTCCCGCTCAACGTGTTCGAGTTGTTGACAGCAACGTTCGCCGGCGACCCCTTGTACTACGAATCGCACGGCACGGACTTTCGCCTCAATGATGACTGGAAGGAAACACAGGCGAAGTTCGCTGCGTATCCCGTGCTCGCCGGTTTGGAGAACACCGACTTTCTGCAGGCCGTCACCCTCCTGACCACCCTTAAACGAAATCTCGCCTACTCGGGCCCGCGTCCGCCCGCCATATCAGCGAAGCGCGAAGATGTTCTGAAACTGACGCTCGACGACTATCTGGAGTGGGTGGGTCCGCTCCGTGAAGCGTTCATCTGGGCGTCGGACTTTCTGGCGGACCGCCACGTTTTTGACACCAAGTTCCTGCCGTATCCCAAGCAGTTGGTACCGCTCGCTGCCATTCGAGTCGCGATGGGTCACGACGCCGAGCTTCTCGGTCCCCGCGAGAAGTTGGTCAGGTGGTTCTGGTGCGGAATTCTCGGTGAGTTGTACGGAGGGGCAATCGAAACGCGATTCGTGCGTGATCTCGAGCAGGTGCCGGACTGGGCTCGTGGCGATGCCGGTGCTGCGACGCCCAACACCGTGAACGACGCGACGTTTGTTGAGTCCCGACTCCATTCGCTGCGGACGCGAAATGCCGCAGCGTACAAAGGTATCTACGCTCTACTGCTCGGCAACGAGGCCCGCGACTGGATGGAAGACAAGGCGCTCGACAAGGTGCAATACGCGAACCTGGCAGTCGACGTTCACCACATCTTCCCGAAGAAGTGGTGTGAGAACCACAAGATCGACGACGAGCGGCGAGAGAGCATCGTGAACAAGACAGCGATCTCCGCAGTGACCAACCGCACGATTGGCGGCGCGGCGCCCTCGGTCTATCTCGCGCAGATTGAAAAGAAGGCGCAGATCGACGGGGTGAGGCTTGATGGGCTGGTGGAGGCCCACTTAATACCGGCCGAGTCGCTGCGTGCCGATGACTTCGACAACTATTTCGTCGAGCGCCGCCGCCGATTGTGCGACCTCGTGGAGAATGCGATGGGTAAGGCTGTGCCGCGAGATGTAGGCCACGGCGCAGCGGAGGACTCTACTCAGTTCGAAATCGCTGAGATCGAGGAACTTCCGGACGAGGCGGAGTAGTGGGTGGCGTGATCACCGCGGGTATCCAGTAGCCGACGGTGTCGATCCACCACAGCAATGGCCGTGGTTGCGGCCAAAGTTCGGCGAGTGGCAACGGTGCCGAGCGCCACGATGACATTCGCCCCGCCGGCAGAACCGGCGGGGCGAATCTCGTTGGTTTCGACGCAGCCCTCGCTGCGCTCGTCACCGGCTCAACCAGCGGCGTGGGCGATCAGCGCAGCAGCGCGCGGCTCATGACGACGCGCTGGATCTGGTTGGTGCCCTCGTAGATCTGGGTGATCTTGGCGTCGCGCATCATGCGCTCGACCGGGAAGTCGCGGGTGTAGCCGGCGCCGCCGAAGAGCTGGACGGCGTCGGTGGTGACCTCCATGGCGACGTCGGAGGCGAAGCACTTCGACGCGGCGCTGATGAAACCGAGGTTCTTCTCGTCGCGCTCGGCGCGAGCGGCCGAGGTGTAGACCATGAGGCGCGCGGCCTCGACCTTCATCGCCATGTCGGCGATCATGAACTCGACACCCTGGAACGAGCTGATCGGCTTGCCGAACTGCTTGCGATCCTTGACGTATTCGATGGCCTTGTCGAGCGCACCCTGCGCGATGCCGACGGCCTGTGCGCCGATGGTCGGACGGGTGTGGTCGAGGGTCTGCAGCGCGGTCTTGAAGCCGGTGCCCTCGTCGCCGATGATGCGGTCGAGCGGGATGGTGCAGTCCTCGAAGTAGAGCTCGGCGGTGGGCGAACCCTTGATGCCGAGCTTCTTCTCCAGCGGGCCGACGGTGAAGCCGGGATCGTCCTTGTGGACCATGAACGCCGAGATGCCGTTGGCACCCTTCTCGGGGTCGGTGACGGCCATGACGGTGTACCAGGTGGACTTGCCGCCGTTGGTGATCCAGCACTTGGAGCCGTTGATGACCCAGTTGTTGCCGTCCTTGCGGGCGCGGGTCTTCATGCCGGCGGCGTCGGAACCGGCCTCGCGCTCACTCAGCGCGTACGAGGCCATGGCCTCGCCGGAGGCGATGCCGGGCAGCACCTGCTGCTTCAGCTCGTCCGAGCCCTTGAGGATCAGGCCCATGGTGCCGAGCTTGTTGACGGCGGGGATCAGCGACGACGAGGCGCACACGCGGGCGACCTCTTCGATGACGATGCAGGCCGCGATCGAGTCGCCGCCCTGGCCGCCGAACTCGTCGGGGACGTGGATGGCGTTGAAGCCCGACGCCACGAGCGCGTCGAGGGCTTCCTGTGGGAAACGCGAGTTCTCGTCGACGTCGGCCGCGTGCGGCTCGATCTCCTTCTCGGAGAGCGCGCGGATGGCCTCACGCAGGGCGACGTGCTCTTCCGGAAGCTGGAAGACGTCGAAGTCGGGATTTCCGAAACCCATGACAACTCCTCACGGCACGGGGTGCCAATTTGATGATTAGTTACCAGTGCAACACGGCACTCAGTGCCATGTCAACGCGCCACGGCACGAGCGAAATGCGACTCACGTCACCAATTGTCCTCGACGCGTCCGGCGTTGTCCCGAGCCTGCCTGAGCGGGTCAGGATTTCCGCAGTTCAGCGGCCACGCGACGAGCCACTTCGTCGGGCGCCGTGCCCGCCGGATAGGTCACCACGGTGACCTGATGCGACCCGTCGTCTCCGGACGGGGGGTCAGGCCGGTCTACATCGGCACCGAGTGCCACCGCGACCCGGGCGAGCTCACGCCGCAGACGGTCGAGCGTCGCGTCGGCGTCCCCGCGGATCATCTGCCGGAGCAGGTAGTTGTGCGTGCCGGTGATCGCCGCGACGTAGGCGACGATGCGCACCGGCGGCTCGTCGGGCAGACGACGACGCAGGAACTCCTCGAAGGCGCCCTGGTAGCGGTAGGTGGTGACGAGCTCGCGGTCACGCAGCGCCGGGACCTCCTGCACCACCTGGGCTCGGCGGACGGCCAGGTCGCGGTCGCGGCGGAAGTGGCTGAAGACGACCTCGGCGGCGGCGCACACCGCCGACCACGGGTCGCCGTCGTAGCCCGCCAGGGTGTCGTCGACCTGACCCAGCAGGGACTCGTGGTCGGCGAAGATCACGTCCTCCTTGGACCCGAACTGCCGGAAGAAGGTGCGACGGGACATCCCGGCGGCCGACGCGATCTGCTCGACCGTCGTCGACTCGTAGCCGTGTTCGCTGAACAGCCGGATCGACTCGGCGACGACGAGCATGCGGAAGCCCGCGCTGTCCACATCGGCAACTGACATGGGTCAAGTATCACCACATGAGCGCCCACACGGGCGCGGGGTCACTCGGCGCGGGCTTGTGCACGTAGCTCGCCCTTCAGGACCTTGCCGGTGGGAGTGCGCGGCAGTTCGTTCGCGAAGACGATGTCGCGCGGCACCTTGTAGCCGGCGAGCAGTCGACGACCGTGCTCGATGAGCTCCTCGCCGGTCAGCGTCGCACCCGGCTGCAACAGGACGTAGGCACGCGGCCGCTCTCCCCACTTCTCGTCCGGTACACCGATCACCGCGACGTCGACGACGGCGTCGTGACTCACCAGCGCCTGCTCGACCTCGATGGTCGAGATGTTCTCCCCGCCGGAGATGATGATGTCCTTGGCGCGGTCGCGCAGCTGGATGTACCCGTCGGGATGCATCACGCCGAGGTCGCCGGTGTGGAACCAGCCGCCCGCGAAGGCCTTTCGGGTCTCGTCCGCGTCGCGGAAGTATCCGGCCATCACGTTGTTGCCGCGCAGGACGATCTCACCCATGGTCTCGCCGTCGGCGGGGACGTCGACCAGCGGCACCTGGTCGGCGACCACCACACGCGCGGTCTCGGCCTGCACCATGCCCACGCCCTGACGGGAGAGTTTGGCCGCTCGATCGCCGGGTTCCAGTGCGCTCCAGGAATCTTGGTACTCACAGATGGTGTACGGGCCGTACACCTCGGTGAGGCCGTACACGTGGACCACGGTCACGCCGATCGCCTCGAGGGCGCCGATCACGGTCGGCGACGGTGGCGCACCGGCGGTGGTGATGTGCAGCGGACGGTCCAGACGGTGGGCACGCGGCGAGCCGACGATGGTGGTGCAGACCGTCGGCGCACCGCACATGTGCGTGACGCCGAGGTCGTCGATGGCATCCCAGATGGCGTCCGCCCGCACCGCGCGCAGACAGACGTGGGTGGCACCGGCGTGGGTCACCGCCCACGGCGTGCACCAGCCGTTGCAGTGGAACATCGGCAACGTCCACAGGTAGCGCGACGACCCGGTGAACTGGTTGTGGAAGGTCTCCCCGAAGGAGTTCAGGTAGGCACCCCGGTGGGTGTACATGACGCCCTTGGGTTTACCGGTGGTTCCCGACGTGTAGTTGATCGAGATGATCGCGTTTTCATCGTCGACCGTCCAGGCGATCGGCGCCGGATCGAGGTCGTCGGCGGCGGTCAGGTGGTCGTCGTAGGAGACGAGGCCGTCGATGCCGGCGTCGACGACGGGACCGGGGGTCACACCGAACTCGGGGTCGGCGATCTCGACGACCGTCTCGACCTCGGGCACCTGACCGATGATCGCGGAGACGGTGTCGCGGAACTCCGCGTCGAAGTAGAGGGCCTTGGCCCCGGAGTGCTGGAGGATGTAGACCAGCTCGGGTCCGGCGAGCCGCGAGTTGAGTGCGACGAGGACGCCCCCGGCGAGCGGCACCGCGTAGTGCGCGATCAGCATCTCGGGGATGTTGGGGGCCAGGTAGGCCACGCGGTCCCCCGAGTGGATCTTCGTGGCGAGGACGCGAGCGAGGCGCTGCACGTGGTCGGCGAACTCGGCGTAGGTGAGTCGACGCTGCCCGTAGAGGATCGCCGCGCGGTCGGGGAAGACCGCCGCCGAACGTTCCAGGAAGCGCAGCGGGCTCAGTTCGGAGCGGTTGGCCCCGCCCCATTCCGTGGTCGACGGGCCAGCGCCCGTCGCAAATGCATCGGGCGTGGAGACCGACATCGTTCCTCCGTTTTCTCGCGACCGTGTGACCGGGCCCGAGGTTGTGACGGCCCATACGTGCGACGGCGATCTAGGGTACTGATCACATCGAAACGCCTGCACCCTCCGAAGATGGGGTTCGAGCCCGACACCGTGACCGGATTGGTGCACGCACCGGGCCCGTAGCGGGCACCACAAAATATGGGACGGAGCCCTGCGCACTACGTACGGTGGATCCATGGCAACTCCCACTGAGAGTCTCACCCCGTCGCGACCCACTCCGATCGCCAAGGAACCAACCGTCGATGATCCGGTCGCCCCGGCCGAAGTCTCCGCCGACGACGAACTGTCGGCCGACGAACGGGCGTTGCTCGTCGACAACCTCCGGTTCGTCCTCGACGGACGCTGGCGTGCCACCAGGGAAACGGTCCGCGAGAACTCCAACCGAGCCGATCTGCTGCCCGACTCCTCCCGCACCCTCGGCGAATCGCGTGCCCACACCCTCGAGGTGATGCGCGAACTCGCGTCGCAGGGCTTTGCTGCGGCCGGCTTCGCGTCCGACCACGGCGGCACCGGCGACATCGGCGCCTCGATCACCGCCATCGAGATGCTCGGATATGCCGACCTGTCGCTGATGGTGAAGGCCGGCGTGCAGTGGGGGCTGTTCGGCGGTGCCGTGGAGAACCTGGGCACCAAGCGCCACCACGACAAGTACGTCCCGGGCATCATCAACATGGACGTCCTGGGCTGCTTCGCGATGACCGAGACCGGTCACGGCTCCAACGTGCAGGCCATCGAGACCACGGCCACCTACGACCGCGACACCCGCGAATTCGTCATCCACTCCCCCACCCCGTCGTCGCGCAAGGACTACATCGGTGGGGCGGCCGAACACGCCCGCTTCGCCGCGGTCTTCGCCCAGTTGATCACCGGCGGTCCCGACGAGGAGCCCGAGGGACGGGGCGTGCACTGCTTCGTCGTGCCGATCCGCGACGAGGACGGCAACGATCTGCCCGGCATCACCACCAGCGACTGCGGCCACAAGGGCGGTCTCGACGGTGTCGACAACGGCCGCATCATGTTCGACAACGTGCGGGTCCCGGCGGAGAACCTGCTCAACCGCTACGCCGACGTGGCCGAGGACGGCAGCTACAGCTCGCCGATCGATAACACCAACCGTCGCTTCTTCACGATGCTCGGCACCCTCATCCGTGGGCGCGTGAGCGTGGCCGCAACCGCGGGTGCCGCGGGCCGCAAGGCATTGACCCTCGCCACCCGTTACGGCCTGATCCGCAAGCAGTTCGAGGCGCCCGACGCCACCGACGAGATCACCGTTCTGGACTACCTGGGCCACCAGCGAAAGCTGTTGCCGCTCATCGCGAAGTCGTACGCCATCGCATTCACCCAGAACGAGATCGTGGCCGAACTGCACGAGGTCCAGTCGGTGGCGCCGGACGATTCCGACGCCGGCCGGCAACGCCAGTTGGAAGGACAGGCCGCAGGCCTCAAGGCCTACGCGACCTGGCACGCCTCACATTCGATCAACGTCAGCCGCGAGGCCTGCGGCGGCGCAGGATACCTGGACGAGAACCAGCTTTCGATCATCCGCGGCGACATCGACGTGTTCACCACCTTCGAGGGTGACAACACGATCATGATGCAGCTCATCGCCAAGGAACTGCTGTCGTCGTATTCCGATGACGTGCAGGGCCTTTCGGCGGGCGGATGGGTCCGTTTCATCGCCGGGATGGCGCGCGACGTGGTCGCCGAGAAGACCGCCGTCCGCCAGGTGGTGCAGACGCTGCTCGACAGCTCCGACGAGGACACCGAGAAGTCGGCGCTCACCGACCGGAGCACGCAGATCCGGTTGTTCCGCAACCGCGAGGACCACCTGGTGCGCACGTGTGCACAGCGGTTGCGACGTGCGCTCGACGACGAGAACGACGCCTTCGACGTCTTCAACAACGCGCAGGACCACCTGCTGAAGGTCGGGCACGCGCACATCGAGCGGGTAGTGCTCGAAGCGTTCGTCGAGGCGATCGAGAACTGTGATTCCCGTTCTGCTGCAGAACTGTTGGGCAAGGTGTGCGACCTGTTCGTGTACTCCGCGCTCGAAGCCGACCTGGCCTGGTTCATGATGCACCGGCACATCTCGGTGGAGCGGGCCAAGGCGGTCCGGCGCGGCGTGAACGAGCTGTGTCAGGAACTGCGCCCGCACGCACGTTCGCTGGTCGACGCGTTCGGCGTTCCCGAGGAACTGCTGCGTGCGCCGATGCTCGAGAACGGCTGACCCGACCACCTGCGCGACCCTGCATCGATCCGACCCCACCGCGTCCGGCCTGTACCCGCACAGGCCGGGCGCGGTTTCTTCGATGTTCGGGTTTGAATTGTCACAACCCGGGCACACTGCTCCCGACGCCGCTGTGAAAACACCCGCCGCGACGTGACCCGGACGGTCTCGCACTGCGCCGCTGGGTCGACTCGGCCCAGGACGTGGACGCGAATCGTCCTGGGAACAGAGCACACTCGTCGCCGACAGGGGTTCGCTGCTTCGCGCGGCCACTGCGATCAACACTGCCCGCAGAAAGCCCGTCGTCGTCGACGCCTCTCGCTGGCTCGCCGCCCACCCAACACGACTGTCAGGGGAATCATGTTCCGCCACACCGATTACATGCAGTTCGACGTCAAACCCGAGAAGCCCGACCCCGTTTACGCGCGCAAGCTGCAGGAGCTGCTCGGCGGCGCCTTCGGCGAGATGACCGTGACGATGCAGTACCTCATGCAGGGCTGGAACTGCCGCATGAAGGGCAAGTACAAAGACCTGATCATGGACATCGCGACCGAGGAGATCGGTCACGTGGAGATGATCGCCACGATGGTCGCCCGCCTCCTCGAGGGCGCTCCGGTGACCGACTCCACCGCCAACGCCCTCGGCGATCCTGTGGTCGCCGCGGTCCTCGGCGGCAGCGATCCCACCCAGGCCGTCTTCTCCGGTGGCGGCCCGCGCCTCGCCGACAGCAACGGCGTGCCGTGGAACGCGGGCTACATCGTGCACAGCGGCAACCTGCTCGCCGACTTCCACGCGAACGTCACGGCCGAGGCGCAGGGTCGCGTCCAGACCGCGCGACTGTGGCACATGACCGACGACCCGGGCGTGAAGGACATGCTGCGGTTCAACCTGGCCCGCGACACCTATCACCAGAACCTGTGGCTGAAGGCCATCGAGGAACTCAAGGCGGACGGCCTCGAGGGCACCATCGCCCCCGACGACCTGTTCGACGAGGAGTTCAGCGAGCACGCGAGCACGCTGTGGCATCAGTCGGACGGTGCGGACTCGGACAAGGGCGGCTGGGCGAGCGGTCCCACCCCTGACGGGAAGCACGAGTTCAAGTTCCTCGCCGATCCGCAGCCCCTCGGCGACCGCCAATCCGGCCCGCCGCCGGATCCGAAGCTCTATGCGACCTACGATGGCGCCATGGGGACCCCGCAGAAGCCGAAGTTCGGCACTGAGAAGGGTGTCATGGGCAAGATCAAGGACGTCGTCGATCCCGATCCGACCGGATAGAGACCCGTCGCCGGTGCGGCAGCCCGCGGACTCCCCGAGCGTTCGCGGCCTGCCGTGCCGACGGCGGTGTCGCCCGATCTACGGAGGTGCCATGACCGACCTGCCCGACCTCATCACGACGCCGTTCCGCTGGCTCGGTGCGCTGCGGCACGCGCGGGTGTTCCATCCCGACGGTCTGCTGTGCGGGGGCCAGGCGTCGGTCTCCGGGGACCACCCGCTGCCCTTCCGCTCCGGGCCGGTCACGGTCCGTCTGTCGAAGGGAATCGGCACCCCGGGCGGCCTGCCCGACATCGTCGGCGTGGCCGTGCGGTTCCCCGCCTCGGCCCCGACGAACGTCCCGGCCGACGCCCCGACGCCGGCGAAGGGCACCGGCCACGCCGCGTCCGGCGCATGGGACCTGTTGCTGGCCGGACCGGCACCGCTGTCCGGCCGCCTCCCCGTCCCGCTCCCGGCCACGCACTGGGCCCCGACCGCCGTCTCGAGCCTCACGCCCTACCGATACGACGGCGAGCTGTACTGGATTCGTGCCCGCATCATCGAGCCGACCGGGCCGTCCGGTCTGGATGTCGAGAATCTCGCCGCGTGCCTGCGCACCAAGCGGCCGGTCGTGATCATCCTCGAAGCCGGGTGCAGGCGATTCGTTCCCCTGGCCCGGATCGAACTCGACCACGTGCTGACCGGGCTCGACATCGACTTCGATCCGATCCTCCACCGTCCCGACGGGGTCGAGTTCGCGCCGTCATGGCTGGGTGACCTGCGTCGACGCGCCTACCGCGACAGCCGGAAGGGACGTCACTCGGTGGTGTCCTGATCCTTCTCCTCGGATCTTCCGGACTCGGGCTCGCCGGCGTCCGCTTTCCGGCCAGAGGGCGGTAGCCCCATCCGCACGGCGGCGTGGGCCTGCGCGAGTTCACTGCGGAACACCTCGACGTCCCGGGCCCAGGCCTGCGCGAGTTTCCCGGAGGTCAGCCGCACCCCCACACCTTTCCGGCGTCGCGGCACACCGTGGAGTTCACCGAGCGCCGGAGCACTCTCCCAGTCCTCGGGCGTCGGCGAGTTGTTGGGCGGGTAGATCTCCTCGATGTCGGCGAGCGGGGTCGTCACCGCGCCCTGACGCAGCGTCGTCTCCGTGAGTTCGACGCTGACGTGTCGTCGCGCCGCGGTCACCTGGACGAGCGAGAAACCGAACAGGATCACGAGGAAGATGATCAGGACCGGCCAGTGCACCTGTCCAGGTCCGACGATCTCCATGACGAGGACCGCGAGGACGAGCGCGGGACCGATGAGGACCACCCACCTGCTCCCGCCGGGTTCGTAGAACAGGACCTCACCCGGATCCGTTCCCGGATCGGATTCGCCGGGTTCGGTTCCGTCGACCGGGTCTGGCGCCTCGTCGGTCACGGCTTCTTCTTGCGCTGTGTGCGCTGCTTCTTGGGTTCGGGCGCCTTGCCCGTGTACCAGGTCTCCGAGTCCGGCCGGTAGGCCAGCAGCGACCCGAAGAGACCGATGATGGCGGCCAGCAGTGCCAGGGCGAACACCGGCGATCCGAGGCCGACGCTGAGGAACAGCAGCATGGCAACGACGACGAGCGTCAGCGCCGACAGGGACGACCGCCACCGAGCATCACCGGTGAACGCCTTGCTGCCGAGCAGGATGTAGGCGACACCGACGAGCAGGACGAGTATGCCGAGCATCGCCGAGGCCATCGACCCGGAGTCGTCGACCGCGGACAGCACCACGACGAGGACACCGAGAAGGGCCAGGAGCGCTCCCGACACCACCCAGCACCGGTAGGCCCAGACGACGAGTTTCGGACGCTTCGCCGGGTCGGGACTTGTCACTGCTTCTTCGGTCCTTCGCTGTCGGAGTCGGTGTTCTCGGGGTTTGGGCTCTCGGGCTTGCGGAGGTCGGGTGTTCCGGCGCCGCCGGCCTCGGATGACCCGCCGCGGGCGGCGGCCTCGGGTGAACTGTCACCATACGGTGTGTCACCGGGCTGCGTCCCCGGCTGTGACGGGTTCTGGCCGTACGGGTTCTGGCCGTAGGGGTACTGGCCGTACGGGTTCTGGCCGTAGGGGTTCTGGCCGTACGGATACGGCGGTGCGGGCGGCGGCACCGGCCGGGGCTTGCGCTCTTCCGCCATGCGCCGGCAGTACTTCTCGGAGTCGGCGCGCATCAACAGCACGGTCGCGCCGAGTGCGGCGACGCCGCTGATGACCAGGGGCACCATCGCCCACGCCGGGTCGGTGTCGCCGAACAGGGAGAAGACCAGGTTGACGACGATGTAGACACCCATCGCACCCAGCACGATGCGGGCCCAGTTGTAACCCTTGCGCGTGAACCACACGACCAGCGCGGTGATCGCGGTCAGGAACACCGACATCGCGACGAGGATCCCGATGACGAAACCCGACGACGTCATGAACTGCAGCTGGTCCTCGGAGACGCCGTTCGGCGGGTTGTCGCGGACCTGATCACGGACGAGGTCGACGAAGGTGCCCGTCTGCGCGAACAGCGCGACGACCTGTCCGACGACGACCACCGCCCACAGTTCGACGGCGATCGAGATCGAATCCGGGATCCTCGGGCGCAGCTCCGCGTCGGACTCTGACGAGGCGCGCATCGGGTCGAACGGTGCGGACATGGCACCAGCCTAGTGGGACGCGTCACCGGCCCGCGCACACGTCCGGCGAGGTCCCGTGCGGAAGGGTCAGGACAGCCGGTTCGCGACCTCGGTGGCCCAGTAGGTCAGGATGACCGACGCTCCGGCACGGCGGATCGAGGTCAGCGACTCCAGGATCGCGGCGTCGCGGTCGATCCAGCCCCGCTCCGCGGCGGCCGTGATCATCGCGTACTCACCGCTGATCTGATAGGCGGCGACGGGGACGTCGCTCATCTCGGCGACATCGAGCACGATGTCGAGATAGCTCATCGCGGGCTTGACCATCACCATGTCGGCGCCCTCCTCGAGATCGAGGCGCACCTCCCGCAGCGACTCGATCCGATTGGCCGCGTCCTGCTGATAGGTGCGTCGGTCGCCCTGCAACGACGAGCCGACCGCCTCCCGGAACGGCCCGTAGAAGGCCGACGCGTACTTGGCGGAATAGGCCAGGATCCCGGTGTCGGTGAAGCCCTCGGCGTCGAGTGCGTCGCGGATGGTGGCGACCTGGCCGTCCATCATCCCGCTCGGCCCGAGGAGCTGGGCCCCGGCGCGGGCCTGCGCCAGCGACATCGACACGTAGCGGTCGAGGGTCACGTCGTTGTCGACGCGTCCACGGCCGTCGAGCACGCCGCAGTGCCCGTGGTCGGTGAACTCGTCGAGGCAGGTGTCGGCCATGAGGACCGTCGAGTCACCGAGGTCGTCGGTCAGCGCGCGCAGTGCCCGGTTGAGGACTCCGTCCTCGGCGTCGGCACACGAGCCGGCCGCGTCCTTGTCCTCCGGACGGGGCACGCCGAACAGCATCAGACCGCCGACGCCGGCCTCGACCGCCTCCGCCGCGGCGGCGCGCAGCGAGTCCAACGTGTGCTGCACGACGCCGGGCATCGACGAGATCGGCTTCGGCTCGTCGATGCCGTCGGCGACGAACATCGGCAATACGAGTTGCCTTGGCGCGAGGGTGGTCTCGGCGACCAGCCGACGCATCGCCGGCGTGGTGCGCAACCGGCGGGGACGGATCACGGGCGGCATGTCGTCTCCTTCGTCTCCCGGGCCCTTCGAGGCTCGTCGACTTCGATTCACTCCTTCGTCGCTCACTCAGCCCGGCGGCTATCGCTCCTCACACCTCAGGGAGCAGGGCGGTCACGAACGCGATCGACGGGACTTCTTGCGCGGCGGGGGCAGTGCGCCCTCGGCACGGAGCCGGGCGGCGTGCTCGGCGAGCGCGTCGACCAGTTCGAGGACCGAGGCGTTCTCCGGCTGGACGTCCACGCGCAGACCGAATTCCGTTGCGGTCTCGGCGGTCTTGGGGCCGATGCACGCAACGATGGTGCGCGCGTGCGGCTTTCCGGCGATGCCGACGAGGTTGCGGACCGTCGAGCTCGAGGTGAAGCAGACCGCGTCGAAGCCGCCAGTCTTGATCATCTCGCGGGTCTCGGCGGGCGGCGGTGCGGCGCGCACGGTGCGGTACGCGGTCACGTCGTCGATCTCCCAGCCGCGGTCGCGCAGCCCCTCGGAGAGGGTCTCGGTGGCGATGTCGGCGCGCGGCAACAGGATTCGGTTGACCGGATCGAACACGTCGTCGTAGGGCGGGAACTCTTCGAGCAGGCCCAGCGAGCTCTGCTCACCCGACGGCACGAGTTCGGGGTTGATACCGAAGGAACGCACCTTGTCCGCGGTGGCCTCGCCGACGCAGGCGATCTTCACACCGGAGAACGCACGGGCGTCGAGTCCGAACTCGGCGAACTTCTCCCACACGGCGCGGACCGAGTTGGTGGAGGTGAACACCACCCACTGGTAGCGACCGTCGACGAGTCCCTTGACCGCGCGCTCCATCTGCGCGGGACTGCGCGGCGGCTCGACTGCGATCGTGGGCACTTCCTTGGGCATGGCGCCGTGGCTGACGAGGCGGTCGCTCATGTCACCGGCCTGATCCTTGGTGCGCGGCACCAACACGGTCCAGCCGTAGAGGGAACGCGACTCCCACCACGAGAGCTTGCCACGCGAACCGACGACCTTGCCGACGGTCACGACCAGCGGTCCGGTCAGTGCGTTGCCCTGCTCGTTGAGGGTGGCGAGGGTGGCCTCGATGGTGCGCTGAGCGCAGGTGGTGCCGTTGATGGTGATGGCCGCAGGGGTCTGCGGCGCCATCCCGTGCTCGGTCAGCGCGCTCGCCGTCTCGGCCAGGTGGCCGGAGGTGGCGTGCAGGACCAGCGGGCCCGGGGCGGCGGCCAGGGCGGCCCAGTCGACCTCGCCGCGCACGTCGGCCTCGGTGTGGGTCGAACCCAGCGGCATGCCGGCGTAGCTCGGGACGACCGAGGCGGCGGGCAGGCCGGGCAGCACCTCGAAGGTGACCGAGTGCCGGGCCACGGCGTTGACCTCGGCGAGCACCGAATCGGTGGTCAGCGGATCGCCGGCGACGACGCGGACCACGTCGTCACCGTTGCGAGCGGCGGCCACGAGGGTCTTGGCGACCTCGGTCGGGTCGCCCAGCGCCGGACGAACCACCGACTCCTCGTCGGACTGGCCGGCCTCGGGTGCGGCCGCGGCGGTGGTGCCGTCGGACGACGCGGTGCCGGCGGCGTCGGTATCGGCTTTCTCGTCCGCCTTGTCTGCCTTCTTGGCCGACCGGCGGGTGTTCGGTGCGGGTTCTTCGCGGTGTGCGCTGCCGATCAGCGACACCACGGCAGCCGGCACATCGGGATCGATGTAGGCCGTGGTCGCATTGATGATCACGGTGCGCGCCCGCACGGTGAGCAGATCGGGATCACCTGGACCCGACCCCACGAACAGGATCCGTCCGGGATTTGCCTTCTTCGTACGGCTCATGGGTTCGCACTCTCCTGCCCTCGCGTGGAGGGCTGCAGTTCGTTCTCTGCTAGGGAGAGTTGACGAGTTCGCCCGCTCCCAGCTCCAGCAGTTCGGCGGCGAGATCATTACCCAGTTGGACGGCCCGATCGACCGGGCCCACCACCGAAGCGCGGATCACATCGGATCCGTCCTCGGCCGCCACCGCCGCACGCAGCGACAGTTCGGCGAAGATGCGCCCGTCCTCGTCGATCGACTCGACCACCTCGGCGATCGCTCCGACCGGTGCGGTACATCCGGCTTCGAGAGCCGCGAGCACCGACCGTTCGGCCTCGATGGCCGCCCGGGTGGACGGGTCGTCCAACTCGGCGAGTATTCTCACCAGTTCGGCATCGTCTGAGCGGCACTCCACAGCGAGAGCACCCTGCGCCGGAGCCGGCAGCATGACGACCGGATCGAGCGCTTCGGAGACCACTTCGGTCCGTCCGATCCGCACGAGGCCGGCGCGGGCGACCACGACTGCGTCGAGTTCGCCGCTGGCGACTTTGCCCAACCGAGAATCTAGGTTGCCTCTTAGGGGGCGGATTTCCAAACCGAGACCCAATGCTTTAAGCTGTGCCGCCCGGCGGGGCGCCGAGGTGCCGACCACCGACCCCGGCGGTAGCTCCCCGAGCACCAGCCCGTCCCGGCTGACCAGCGCATCTCGCGGGTCCACGCGGGTCGGGACGGCCGCGATCGTGAGGTCGTCCTCGGGAGCGGTCGGGAGGTCCTTGTAGGAGTGCACCGCGACGTCGACCTCGTCGTTGCGGAGTGCGACGCGGATGGCGGTGGTGAAGACCCCGACGCCGATCTCGGCGACCGGTGCGGCCGACGCGTCACCGGCGGTCTTGATGATCACCAGCTCGGCCGGGTGCCCGGCGTCGGTCAGCCCGTCGGCGATGGTCTGGGCCTGGGTGGTGGCCAGCAGGGAACCCCGCGTACCGACCCGGATCGGCGCGGTTCGAGTTTCGCTCATCGGTCACCCTGCTCGCCGGCCGAGTCCGTGGTCCCCAGCCGATCGGGCGCCGAGACCGACTCTGCAGCACCTGGTTTGAGCTCGAACAATTCGCGCAGCGCCTCCGCGTAGTGGTCACCGTTGGGAGTCGACGCCAGCTGCTTCACACGCACCGTCGGTGCGTGCAGGAGCTTGTCGACGACGCGTCGGACGGTCTTGGCGACCTCGTCGCGCTGATTGTTCTCGAGGTTCGGGAGCCGGGTCTCGAGACGCAGGATCTCGGCCTCGACGACGTCGGCGGCGCGCTGACGGAGCGCTGCGACGGTCGGCGTGACCTCGGCCTGACGCTGATGGGTCAGGTAGTCGGCGAGCTCGGCGGCGACGATCGACCGGGCCGCGAGCGTGTCGTTCTCGGCGGCCTGGGTCTCCGAGTCGCCGCGCAGACCCTCGATGTCGACGACGTGCACACCGGGCAGGCGGGCCGCGGCCGGATCGACGTTGCGTGGCAGCCCGAGGTCGCAGATCACCATCGGCGTGGTATCCCCGCGGAGGTTTCGCTCGGCGAGAGCCGAATGCACGGCACCCACACTGACCACGGAGCCGACCGAACCGGTACAGCTCACCACGACGTCGGCGGCGGCCATGGCGGCCGGCAACTGGTCGAGGCCCACGCCGTGCACGGTGATGCCGTGGTTGGCGGCGATGTTGTCGGCCAGGTGGCGCGCATTCTCGACCGTGCGGTTCACCACGGACATCTCGGTGACGCCCTCACGGGCCAGCTGGGCGGTCGCGAGACCACCCATGGCGCCCGCACCGACGACCACCGCGGTGCGCAGGCGGTGCGCCCCGGTCGCGGGATCGGTCAGCAGCGACTTGGCGCGATGCAGGGCCACCGACACCACCGACGCGCCGGCACGGTCGATGCCGGTCTCGGTGTGCACCCGCTTGCCCACCCGCAGCGCCTGCTGGGCCAGTTCGTGCAGGACACGTCCGGCCGAGTCGTTGGCGTCCGCGCTCAGGTAGGCGTTGCGGATCTGGCCGAGGATCTGCTGCTCGCCGACGACGAGCGAGTCCAGGCCCGCAGCCACCGTGAAGAGGTGCTCGACAGCGGCCTCGGAGTAACGCACGTAGGCGTGCCGGGTCATGTCGTTGACGGTCATGCCCGAGTGGTCGCCGAGGACCTCGCCGACCGCCTCGAGAGCCGGGTGGAACGCGTCGACGACCGCGTAGATCTCGACGCGGTTGCACGTCGACACGACCATGGCCTCGGAGATCGCCCGTGACGAGAGCAGCTCGTCGACCAGCTTCGGACGGTCGTGGTCGGAGACCGCCAACCGCTCGAGCACCTCGACCGGCGCACTGCGGTGCGACACCCCGAACAACAGAACACTCACGCTGTCACCGTTTCTTCACCCATTGCGTTTCCGCGGCGCCCATCGGCCGCCTTCACCTCGCGAGGCGCACCGACGTCGCTGCGTGAGGAGATCTTGAGGTCGTTCCGTGGGGCCTGTGTCGTGCCACGGGATGCCTGGAACGCCAACACCTGTAGTTCCAAGGCTAGATCAACTTGTCTGACGACGACATCCGCCTCCGTCGTCAGGGCCACCGGGGTGACGTTGAGCACCTGCCGGATCCCGGCGCCGACGAAGGCATCGAAGGCACTTCGGGCGTCCTCGTCGGCGGTGGCCACGACACCGATCTCCACCGCGGGCTCGACCTCGGCGCAGACCGACGCGATCTCGGTGAGCGGGGCGATCCGCGGCCCGCCGACCTCGAACGATGTGCCCGCGAGGGCCGGATCGGCGTCGAACATCGCCGCCACGCGGAACCCACGACCGAAGCCGGTGTGGGCGAGCAGGGCACGTCCGAGCTGCCCCGCACCGGCGAGGGCGACCGTGTGGATGCTGTCCGTGTGCAAGGTCATCGAGATCCGTGCGGTGAGACGACCGACGTCATATCCGACGCCGCGCACACCGTTCGCGGCGACGTAGGAGAGGTCCTTGCGGAGGATGGCCGGGTTCACGCCGGCCGCGGTGGCCAGTTCCCCGCTGGAGGCCACCAGGATGCCGCGCTGACTGAACGAGCGCAGGACGTGCAGATAGGTGGCCAGCCGGGCCACTGTGGGCGCCGGAATGTCCGTTGCGACCTCCGGGGCCGGCGGTGGCAGTGCGGACGCGGGAGGCTCGGCGTCGCCCGGCTTCTGACGATCGGCGCCCACGCTCACCTCCACTCCCCTTCACACACCACGACCCATCGAGGATACAACCCCCTGTGAAACTCTTCACATGGACCCTCATGATTCGCCGGGCTGTGTTAGACATCATCGTTTCTACGCGATGGCGGATCGTCGCCGGACCGGCCGGTTCAGCCCTGACGGGTGAGGTCGGCGCGTAGTCGGGGCTCGTCGACCTCCCAGTAGCTGTGCTCGTCGCCGTCGAGCAACACCACCGGCAGCCGGTCCCCGAATTCCGCACGGATCTCGGGGCGGCCGTCGGCCGCGGCGCGGTCGACGTCGACCTCGGTGAACTCCACTCCGAGCTCGCCACAGATCCGCGTCAGATCGCGACGAGCAGTCGCACACATCTGGCATCCCTCACGGGTCAGCAGTTCGACGGTCATGCCGACCATTCTCCCAGCGCTGCCTATCGCCGACGATGCGGCCCGGTCACCCACCGGCGACGAGGGGCGGTCCGGCTAGGCTGGTCCGCGCAGGCAGTGCTGGCGCCAAGCGTGGGAGGTGGGCAGTGGGCAAGACCCCGAGCCCGGAAGACGAGCAACCCGACAACACACCAGATGGTCCTGCGCACGACCCCACCGGACCGGACGCCCCGGGTGACGAGAGCTTCGCCGCCACCCCGCTCGACACCGGTGACGACTGGGAGTCGCAGGCCGCGCGCATCGATTTCGACGACGACTTCGACGAGGACGCCGAACTCCACGACCTCACCGACGACGAGTCCAACCGGGTCACCACGTGGATCTCGCAGCGTGCCAGCGCGGCCACCGGCCGATTCCGCCAGACCGCGCACGAGCTCCGCCAGACCCTCGCCGGCGAGGCGAGCGCGAAGGCCGCCGTCGATTCGCTCCGGCTGCGCGAACCGTCCGACGTCGAGCCCACCGAGACCCCGCGGGACCTGACCGCGGCCGCCTTCTTCGACGTCGACAACACCCTCGTCCAAGGCGCGTCGATCGTGCACTTCGCCCGCGGTCTCGCCGCACGGAAGTACTTCACGTACAGCGACATCATGGAATTCGCGTGGACCCAGGCGAAGTTCCGGATCACCGGCAAGGAGAACGCCCGCGACGTCGCCGAGGGCCGGGAGAAGGCGCTGTCGTTCATCGCCGGCCGACAGACCTCCGAGCTCGTCGAACTCGGCGAGGAGATCTTCGACGACTACATCGCCGACAAGATCTGGCCCGGCACACGCGCTCTCGCACAGCGCCATCTCGACGCCGGCCAGCAGGTGTGGCTGGTCACCGCGACACCCGTCGAGCTCGCGCAGACCATCGCCGGCCGGCTCGGCCTCACCGGTGCGCTGGGCACGGTCGCCGAGAGCGTCGACGGCGTGTTCACCGGACGCCTCGTCGGCGACATCCTGCACGGGCCCGGCAAGGCCCACGCGGTGCGCGCACTGGCCATCCGCGAGGGCCTGAACCTCAAACGCTGTACCGCTTACTCGGATTCACACAACGACGTCCCGATGCTGTCGCTGGTGGGCAAGGCCGTCGCCATCAACCCCGACACCGACCTGCGCGACGTCGCCAAGGTCCGCGGATGGGAGATGTACGACTTCCGGACAGCACGCAAGGCGGCGAAGTACGGTGCCGGTACCGCCATCGTGCTGGGAGCCGCCGGTGGCGGTGCCGCGGCCGCCGCACGGTTGCTCCGACACCGCTGACCGAGCCTCGTCGCGGCGCCGGTGACCGCACCCGGAGAGACCCCCATCCCGGAGAGGACCCACCCATGACCGACGAGACCCTGACCGATCTCCGTAGCAGCACAGCCGAGACCGGGACACCCGACACGCTCCGCACGATCGAGCAGCGCGTGTTGTGGCTCGCGACGTCGATGATCCACCACGCCAACCGGGTTCGGCCGAATCCGTCGGGACTCAAGGTCGGTGGCCACCAGGCGTCGTGCGCCTCGATGGTGTCGATCATGACGTCGCTGTGGTTCTCCCAGTTGCGACCGGGCGACCGGGTCTCGGTCAAACCGCATGCGTCACCGGTCCTGCACGGCATCAACTATCTGCTCGGCGGGCTCGACGAGTCGTACCTGACGACGCTGCGGGAGTTCGGTGGACTGCAGTCGTATCCGAGCCGAACCAAAGATCCCGATGCGGTGGACTATTCGACCGGATCGGTGGGAATCGGTGCGACCGCACCGATCTGGGGCGCAGTGGCCCGCCGCTATCTCGACACGACGATCGGTGGCCCCGATGCGGTTGCCGCCGACCGCCGTTCACCCACCGTGCTCGCCCGGCAGTACTCGCTCGTCGGTGATGCCGAACTCGACGAGGGTGCGGTCTGGGAGGCGATCCTCGACCCCTCGGTGGCCGAGCTCGGCGAGATCGTCTGGATCGTCGACCTCAACCGCCAGTCGCTGGACCGGGTGGTCCCCAACATCGCCGCCGGGCGACTCGAGGCCATGTTCGCCGCCGCCGGTTGGCAGGTGATCATGGTGAAATTCGGTCGGCTGCTGGAGGAACTGTTCGACCCCCCGGGTGGGACGGCGCTGCGCTCACGCATCCTCGACATGCCTAATCCGGAGTATCAGCGGCTGTTGCGATGCGACGCCGACGAGGTCCGTGTACGTCTGCCCGGGTCGGGTCCCGACGCGAATGCCGTCGCGACGCTGATCGCCGACGTCGACGACGAGACGCTCCTGAAGGCGATCCGCAATCTCGGCGGACACGACCTCGATGCCCTGATGGGCGCCTACGCTCAGATCGACGACACCCGTCCGACGGTCATCCTCGCCTACACCATCAAGGGCAACGGCCTCCCGATCGAAGGCCACCCGCAGAACCATTCCTCACTGCTCACCGTCGAACAGTACGACGAGCTGGCGGCATCGCTGGGTCTGGATCCGGCGCACCCGTGGGGCCGGTTCGACGAGGGCACCGACGAGGCCCGGTTGTGCGCACAGGTCGCCGAGCGACTCCGGCGCCAGCCCGTTCCGCTCACCACACCGCCCGCCGTTCCGGTCGACACCGGCAAGACACCGTCGGGAACGTCGACGACGCAAGCGGCACTGGGCCGTACGCTGTTGGCCCTGTCCCGGGAGGCTCCCGAGGCGTCGGCCCGGGTCGTCACGGTGAGCCCCGACGTCAGCTCGACGACCAACCTGGCCGGCTGGTTGAACAAGGTCGGGGTGTGGTCGCCCGACGAGCGGCGCGACTGGTTCGCCGACGACGCGGAGACGATCATGCACTGGCGGGAACGCCCGACCGGCCAGCACATGGAACTCGGTATCGCCGAGACGAATCTGGCGGGCCTGATCGGCGAGCTCGGCGCCACCTGGAGTCGTTGGGGCGAACCGCTGTTCCCGATCGGCGTGCTCTACGACCCGTTCGTGGAACGCACCCTCGAGCCCTGGTCGTACGGGATCTACGCCGGCGGGCAGTCGATCCTGGTGGGCACGCCGTCCGGCGTCACCCTGGCCGCGGAAGGCGGAGCGCACCAATCGATCACGACGCCATCGATCGGCCTGGAGCAACCCGGCTGCGTCAGCTACGAACCCGCCTTCGCGGTCGACGTCGAATGGACGCTGTTGTCGTGCATCGGAAAGCTCGGACGTCCGGACGGGACCTCGTCGTATCTGCGCCTGTCCACCCGTCCGGTCGATCAGCGACTCGCCGCGGTCCCCACCGACGCGGCGGCCCGCGAACGTCGTCGACGCCAGGTGGTCGCCGGCGGATACCTGTTGCGCCGCAGCGAATCCCCACAGGTCACACTGGTCGGGATGGGGGCGGTGATCACCGAGACCCTCGCCGCCGCCGACCGACTGGGTGAACAGGGTGTGGCCGCCGACGTCGTGTGCGTGACGAGTCCCGGACTGATCTTCGAGGCACTGCAGGCCCGCCGCGGACTCGCCGACGGACCGTCGTGGATTCTCGACCAGGTGTTCCCGGCCGGCCGCGCGGCGCCGATGGTCACCGTCCTCGACGGGCACCCGCACACGCTCGCCTTCCTGACGGGTGTCAACAACGTGCCGGGCGCGGCACTCGGCGTCAGCCGATTCGGTCAGGTCGGCTCGCTCGAGGACGTGTACCGCCTCCACGGCATCGACACCGACTCGATCGTCCGCGCCGCGCTCGACCTCACCCTCTGAAACCTCCTCAGAGCGAGTCGATCTCACTCATCGGGTCGATCAGCACCTTCGCGTGGTGAGCGGCCGCGCCGAGCGCGTCGAACGCGGGCGCCACCCCCTCGAGCCCGACGGTCGCGGTGATCATCGGCCCGACGTCGACCTTCCCCTCGGCGATCATCTGCAGGGTCTCGTGGAATTCGGCCGGATCGTAGACGAACACGAACCGCAGCTCGATCTCCTTGTTGAGCGCCATCGCCGGGCGGAACGTGTCCGGTTCCATGCACACACCGACCACGACGACACGTGAGCGGAACGGGGCATTCGACACGACGTGCTCGATCATGCCCGGAGTACCCACGCATTCGAAGATCACCGGCCCCTTCGGCGTCGCGCCGAGCCGATCGGCGATTCGGAACAGGGAGTCCCACGGCGCCAACGGGATTCGACGCAGAGTGTGCATCGCATCGAACGCGGTGCCGAGCAGGTCCTGCGCCGCGGTGACGTACCTGCCCTCGCGCGCACACCGATCGAACGGTGACTCCACGGCCGGATCGACGACGATGTCGGCGCCGACGCGCCCGGCCAGGGCCCGGCGCCCCGCGGACAGATCGCTCGCGATCACGGTGCGCACGCCCGACGCCTTGAGCATCGCGACGACCGCGAGCCCGATGGGTCCGCAGCCGATCACCACTGCCACGTCGCGCCGGCCGACCTCGCCCCGGCGGACCGCGTGATGGGCGACGGCCAGAGGTTCGGTGAGGGCCGCGTGTTCGACCGACAGGCCGTGGGGAATCTCGAAGGTCATGTCCTCGGACACCAGCACGAACTGCGCATAGGCGCCCGGAGCCGACGCCGTCAGCCCGGTCAGATGCGCCTCGTCGCCGTGCCGGATCATCGGCACCGACACCACCGGCGTCCCCGGCGCCCACCGCTTGCGGCATCCGGGCCCGTAGGACACCACCTCGCCGGCGAACTCGTGGCCCAACACCACCGACTGGTCCGAGCGCATGAACGCGTCATAGCCGACCTCGTCGGACACGTCCGCGGTCGCGTCGCAGTGCACGCGGGCATGGAGGTCAGACCCGCAGATCCCCGCCCGCAGGACCCGCAGGAGCACCTGTCCGGTCTCCGGTACGGGCATGGGGACGTCTTGGACGGTCAGCTCACCGGCTCGACACACGACTGCGCGCATGCCTCATGAGTATCAGGCACACGGGGATCCCGTCAGCCGAAGTAGACACTCCCCCGCCGGCTCAGCATCCGGAACAGGGTCTGCTGGATCTCCTCGCGGACATGGTCGGTGAGGTCGAAGACCACCATCGGGTCGTCGGCCGACGATTCGTCGTAGGAACCGGTCTCGATCGGGCGGCCGAAGTGGATGTGCCACTTCGACGGCAACGGCACCATGCCCAGCGGGCCCAGCAACGGGAACAGCGGCGTGATCGGGAAGTACGGAAGGCCGAGCACCTTGGCGAGCGGCTTGAGGTCGGCGAGCATCGGATAGATCTCCTCCGAGCCCACGATCGACACCGGGATGATGGGCGCCGCGTTGCGCAGTGCGGTGGTCACGAAGCCGCCCCGGCCGAACCGCTGCAGCTTGTAGCGGTCCTTGTAGAGCTTGCCGATGCCCTTGAACCCCTCCGGCCAGACAGCGGTGAGCTCCCCGGCACGCAGCAACCGGTCGGCGTCGCTGTTGCAGGCGAGCGTCGCACCGATCCGGCGCGCGACCTCACTGATGCCCGGCGAGTCGAAGGCCATGTCGGCGGCGAGGACACGCAGGTACCGATGGTCGGGATGGTTGTCGCGGACGGCGAGCGAGGTGATGATCGCGTCGACCGGGATGGTGCCGGCGTGGTTGGCGACGAGGAGCGCACCGCCCTCGAGGGGCAGGTTCTCGATGCCGGTCACTTCGACGCGGAACCACTTCTCATAGACCTGCCGGACTGCCGGAAACCACACCGATTCGGTGAAATGGGGATCGAATCCGAACTCGTCGACCTCGTACTCGCCTGTCATCCGCTCGCGGATGAAGCCGGCGGTGGAGGTCAAGGTGTCGGCGACGGCGTTCCGAATGCCACCGAGACTGAACAGCGGGCTCGACTTCGACGGCCCTCGGTGTTCGACACCGAGCGCCTCGTCCGACAGGGCGATCTCGCTGCTGATCGGGGTCACCCGCGCGGGCGGACGTCCGAACCCATCGGTGTTGGGATGACCGAGGCCCGTCGGATCTCCCTGCGTGACACCGTGTTTCACACGCCGCTCGGGCGTCTGCTGGCTCGGATGTCGGCGACGGCCGGAATCACGTGCACCGCGGCGATCCGCGGTGGCGTCTGGTCCCGACGGTGACGCATAGAGCTGTATGACTTTCGCGGTACGTGCATCTGTCGCTCCGCTACCTGCCAAGGCGCTCACCCCTTGTTCCTGTTCCTAGGATCGTCCGTGTGTCGGCGAACCCCCGCTCGACGGTTTGAACCGGGGCTGCCTGGACTACTGGCAATCGTTCCGTCACAGGCCATTCCTTCGGATCTACAGACGCAGCGTCGCGTTGTCGATGACATGAAACGGGAACCTGGGAACGGCCACGATCTTCCCCGCGTGATCGCCCGCATGTTCCCGAAGTCCTCACCCTCGCCCGCGGTGGAGTGGCTGCCCCTGCGCGCAGTGTGGGTCTGATGACCCAGTCTAGAGGTAGCAGTGACGTTGCGCACCTTGACCGGAACTCGTCGTACAAATCTCGTCTCGCATCTCACTGGAGTTGATGTGCGGCAGACACGACTCGCTGCTCGAACGCACGCCACGCGTCGGACCCGATCACCGGTGTCACGCCGCTGCGTTCGACGAAGTCATCGAGGGTTTCCATGGTCGTGTACCGCGGCACGAAACCCAGTTCGGTGCGCATCCTGGTGGTGTCCAGCACCCGGCCATAGGTCAGGAATTCGGTCTGCGACGAACGCAGCTTCGCCGAACGCAGATCCTGGAAGACGCCGGAGATCGGCGCGAGGAGACCGCTCGGGACCGGTAGTTCGATGTGCCCGAGTCGCCGGATCGCCTGCGTCAGCGTCACCACGCCCTCGCCCGCGAGATTGAACGTGCCCGGCTTGCCCGCCAGGGTGACATGCTCCATCGCCGCGAGCGCATCCTCCTCGTGCAGGAACTGCAGACGCGGCTGGTAGCCGAGGACCGTCGGCACCACCGGCGCCGACAGATACGAACCCATACGCGTGGTGATCCGCGGACCCAACATCGCCTGCGGACGCACGATCGTGATGTCGATGTCCTGGCGCCGGCGCCCGAGACCGCGCACGTAGCCCTCCACGTCCAGGAGGTCGCGGCCGTAGCCGCGCGTGGGCTCGCGGCGCGCGCGGGTCTCCTCCGAGAAGTGCGACGGGTCGTGTGCACTGGCTCCGTAGACCATCGCCGTGGACCGCAGCACGAGACGCTTCACCGACGGCGTCCGCTGACAGGCCGCGCAGACCTGCATCGCGCCGAGAACGTTGAACTCCTTGATCGCCGCCGAGTGCGGCGCGGTGTCGGCGATCGACGTCGCGGCGTGCACCACCGTGTCGACCCCATACGACGCCAGGGCCTTCGCGATCGTGGGACGCCGGATGTCCAGGCGCAGGAACTCCGCCCGCCCCATCCGGCGCAGCAGGTCCTTGCGCGGGACCCGGGAGTCGACGGCCAGCACACGTTCGATCTGTGGATTGGCTGCGAGCCGCGCGACCAGATACCCGCCCAGGAAAGTCGACGCTCCCGTGACCAGGACGACCCGAGGTAGCACTGCGGAGGATTCGGCCATGGCGTCGAGGCTAACGGCATCAACCCGTTTCAGCCCGCCGAGGGGCGGAGATCGGCGTCATCGGTGACGAACGACCCCGAAACCACATCATTCGTGTGACAAATGACCCCAGCGGCAACAGCCCCGGACACCACCAGGACCCGCCGAGGCGGGTCCGCAACAGCAAAAGGACCCGCCGAGGCGGGTCCTGGTGCCATGCGAGTGCTTATTTGCCGAGTTTGCGGCGCTGCACCCGGGTTCGACGCAGCAGCTTGCGGTGCTTCTTCTTCGACATGCGCTTGCGGCGCTTCTTGATCACTGAACCCATCGGGGCGCTTCCTCACGATTGACACTGATGTACTTGACCGACCCTGGCCTGCACTCGATCGGCTTCGTCAGTGATCGTCGACTGGCGTCGACGACCCGGGTCGAGGAGCTCACCGGCACATCCAGGTACGCGACCACTGAGCCTACCGGGCCGTGTGTCGGATCAGGAAATCGCGGTGTCCGAAATGACGGCGCGAAACCGGCTGCCGGCACCGGCGAACACCCGCTCCAGACACAACACTCCCGGGTCGGCGACGGGGCCACCCTCGGGAGTGCTGTGTGAAACTGCTGATCGGCGCGTCAGCCGAGACCGAACCTATCCGGCGTCGAAGTACGACGTCTCCAGGTAGTCGTGCACCGCTTTCGCGTGCACACGGAACGAGCGTCCGACCCGAACCGCAGGCAATTCGCCGTTGTGGACGAGACGGTAGACGGTCATCTTCGAAACGCGCATCAGCGACGCAACCTCGGCGACGGTGAGGAATTGCGACCCAGAGGTCGCGTTGCTCACCGAGGCCGTCCTGTCACCAGGAGTGTCTGCAGGTGCCATTGATCACTCATACCTCCGGTGCACGCGTCGCGGCCGCAGGCTTCCCCTCCTGCGGACATCAGACACGCACGTGCTTAAAGCAGCTTAGCGTGGCAGATGTGAAAAAAGCGACGTGAGGGACCGTGATTCCTGAGATTTCTGTGACTCGACCCCAACATGCTGGGGTTTAGCTGCGTCCCGACCACTACTCATGGGGTGTCGGAAACCGCGTGTCCCGACGCCAAACCCTCGACTTCCACTCGACGTCCGCCTCGTGCGCTGGCGGCCGCGCACGCGCGAGTCGCCTGGTAGACGGCATGCCGTAGACCGTTCGCCTCGAACTCGCGGATCGCCTCGGCGGTGGTCCCGCCCGGAGAGGTCACCGCGGCCCGCAGGTCGACGGGTGACATACCCGAATCGCTGAGCAGGACCCCCGCACCGCGGATGGTCTGGATGGCCATCTCGGACGCCTGGGCGCGGGTGAGTCCGAGCCCGACACCGGCGTCGATCATCGCCTCGGCGAGCAGGAAGACGTAGGCGGGTCCGGACCCGGACACGGCGGTGACCGCGTCCATCTGCTTCTCCGGTACCACGGCCACCCGACCCACGGTCTTGAGGAGTCTGACGACCGCCTGGAGTTGCTCCTCGCCGACGTAGCGGCCGGCAGCGACCGCGGACATGGCCTCGTTGACCAGCATCGGGGTGTTGGGCATGACACGGATGACCGGCGAACCGGCCTGCAGGGCGCTTTCGTAGCGCTCCAGCGGGATGCCGGCCACCAGGGTCACGGTGACGCGTTCGCTCTCGGCGTTGTCCTCGGCCGAGGCGAGGATGCGGAGCACCGAGTCGACGTCGTCCGGCTTGATGGCCAGGAAGACGTAGTGCGCGGATTCGGCGGCCGTCTTCACGTCGGTGACCAGGACCCCGTACTCGTCGGCGATCTCGGACGCCCGGGATTCGAGTTTCTCCGCGACGACGAGATCCTTCGTCGGGGTTCCGGCGCCGATCAGGCCGGCCAGGAGCGCCTCCCCGATCTTGCCTCCACCGATGATGGCGATGCGTTCGGTCACGAATGTCTACCTTCCTGCGGGAATGAGTGCCAATGGACGGGACTGGGCGACAACCGTCCCGGTCGAGTCCACCACGAGATGATCCTCCTCGAACATTCCGGGCCCGACCTCGGTACTCGTCGCGGCGAAGCGCAGCCACCCGGGCGCCGGATGCCGTCGGACATAGGTGGTCAGCTGCACGGTCGGCGCCCAACCGAACAACGCGAGATTCATGACCACCGGCGGCGAGATGTCGCAGACGAGGACCGAGAAGTACTCGTCGGGATCGACGTCCTTCGGACGGATCCACCCGCGCACGAGCGGGTCACCGGTCTCACCGCGGACGATCGGGAACGTCTCCGGGTCGAGGACCAGATCGATCGCCGCGCCGAGGTGGTTGACCTCGGCGATCGGCGAACCGTCGAGGGGGATGCCGGTCGACGGCGGTTCGACGGGCGTGCCGTCGAGCACGTTCGGACCGGAGTGGTGCGGGGTCCCGGAGTCGGGACGCGCCATCGTCACCGACGAGGAGACGACCGTACGACCCTGCTGGACCGCGTCGACGTGCAGGACCGTCACGGTCCGGCCGCGTTTGCGCACGGTGATCGTGAAATCGATGTCCGCGGCGTCCGGGGCGGTCAGGTAGTCACTGGCGATGGCGACCGGGATCATCGCGGCGGACGCATCCGCGAGTTTCAGATCGTCGGACGGGGTGAGGGCGGTGAGTGCGGTGCGCGCCGCCTTCGCCACGACCATCTGCAGGGTGCCGCCGTGCACCTTGGGTCCGATGGTGAAGGTCTCGTCGATGTGCGCGCGCAGCGTGATGGCGTCGGGACCACCGCGGTCCACCTCGGTCAGGATCTGCACCTCGGTGATCTTGCTGGTCATGGTCCCGCTTTCGTCGTGCCGACCCCGACGCCGGCGAAGACCGCAACGCGACGATCTCCGGCGTCAGTTGTTGCGCCGGCCGGCGCTCTCGGGGTGCAGCTCCCGTTTGAGATGCTGCCGCGCAAAATCTAGCGAACGGGCCAGGAGTGCACCGCGCTCGGGCTTGGTCCGGGCGCTGCCGGTGGTGACCTCCAGCACCACGGCACCGGCGAAGTCGCTCGCCGCGATCCGGCGGCACACCTCGGCACATGGTTGTCCACCGTCGCCGGGGATGAGGTGTTCGTCGGTCGCCGCACCGTGCCCGTCGGCGAGATGGAGGTGGTTGAGGTTGCGTCCCATGCGATCGAGCAGATCGAGGGCGTCCACCCCGGCCGTCGCGGTGTGCGAGAGGTCGAGGGTGTAGTTCGCGTACCCGTCGTCGGTGGGATCGATCGACTTGCCGAATGCGGACGCGGCGAGACCGGGCCCACCGCCCCGCTTCTGGAGTCGTCGCACGGATGGTTCACGTGATCCGAAGAAGCGATCGGCGCGCATCGGGAACATGTTCTCCACGGCTATCGCGACCCCGCTGTCGTCCTCGAGCTCGCCGACGAGGTCGTCGAAGGCCGACACATAACCGCGCTGCCAGCGGAACGGCGGGTGCACCACCACGGTCGGGGCACCCAGATCCTCGGCCGCCTGCACCGATCGCGCCAGTTTCACCACCGGGTCCCGGCCCCAGACGCGCTGCGAGATCAGCAGGCACGGGGCATGGATCGACAACACCGGAACCTGATAGTGGTCCGACAGATATCCGACGCGCCGAATGTCCTGGCTGACCGGGTCGCCCCAGACCATCAGCTCGACACCGTCGTAACCGAGATCCGCCGCGTAGGCGAAGGCCGCCTCGGTGTTCTGCGGGTAGACCGAGGCGGTGGACAGACCGATGGGTATCTCGGGTCCGGGGAGCAGGGGTGGCTCGGACGACGTCACGTGGCCAGCAACACCAGGGGACCGATGGTCACCAACAGTCCGACGCCCAACGCGAGCAGCGTGGTCGCCAGGTCCTTGGTGCGCCGCACGACGTGCGACAGCGTGACGATCCCGAAGATCACCAGCACCGCGAGGACCAGCGCGAAGTACGGGTTCCAGCGCCACAGCTCGGTGAATCCCCAGAACAGACCGATGCCGACCAGCAGACCCACGACCGCCTGACCGAGGATCAGGAACCAGGCGAGGGCCGGTGACCGCTCCTCCCCGGCCTCCGGTTCGTCGACCTGGCTGCCGGCGACCGCGGGCTTCTCGGACTTGCCACGCTCGGAGTCCGCGGCGGCCGCCGAGATGGCGGCGGTCTCCTCCGACGACCCGTCGGCGACATCGGGGGTCTCGTCGAGATCGGTGGTCTCCTCCACGCGTGCGGTCTCGTGCTTGGACAGGACCACCGCCTCGGAACCCTCGGCCGGTTCGGGGGTCGTCTCGTCCTGCTGGTTGTCCTCTTCGTCCACGACCGGCGCCGACCACGCCTCGGTGTCGTACCACTGGGCCGACGCCTGCCAGGCCTCTGTTTCCTCGGCCCGGGTCTCCTCGGGCCGGGTCTCGTCCGGCGCGGTGTCCTCGCGCGTGGAGTCGTCTTCCGGGGACGCGATGGGCTCGATGATCTCGGTCGGGTTGTCGTCGTCACGGCGTGCCCGTGCCGCGGCGGCTCGCGCACGGCCACCCGGAACGGACTGCGTGACGGTGTCCTCGGCCGACGTGCCGGCCTGGGTTCCGGAACCGACGGCAGCGGCGGCCGCCTTCCGGCCGAAGAGCTTGCGTGCGAGCCCGCCGAGCGCCTTGGCGCCTTTGAGCCTGGTACCGGTCGGCTGTGCACCGGGGCCGGCGTCGCCTTCCACGTCCGCGAAGTTGCGGTAGGCGTCGAAGTCCATGACATCGGAGAAACCGCTGTCACCGCGCTCACGCGGTCCGGAACCGGAGTCGACCTCGGTCAGGTCGTGGGTCACCACATCATCGGATTCGACGACGACGAGACCTTCGTCGGTGCCGCCATCGGCCCCGTCCACCATCGGGATGATCCCGGTGACCGCGTTCGCCGACTCCTCGTCGACGGGCTCCGAATCGCGCGGGGGACTCATGCGGCGGGCCACGGCGTCCGAGCTGAAGTCACGGGTGGCCGGCGGCGTCGCGCCGAAGCCGGGCATCCCGCTGGCGGTGCGACCTCCCGGCGCGAACGGCCGGTCCGGGCGCGGCCGATCGGCCACCGGGCGGTCGTCGGCGGCGCGACGTGCGACGGGATTCCCCGACCGTGGGAACGGACCGCCCTGGGTCTCGGTCCCCGACCGGCCCGTGGGGCTCCATCCGCGGGTCGCGGGCCCGGCTGCGGTCTTGTCGGCGGGGGTCCCGGTGTCCTTCGGCTCCGAGGCCTTCGCCTCGGTGGGCTTCGTCTCGGTGGCCTTCGCCTCGGACGCGGCGGGCGCGGCGGATTCGGGCGCGGCGGGTTCGGGCGCGGCCTCGGTGGCCTCGGCCTCGGTGGTGGTCACCTCGGTGGGCTCGGCCTCCGGGGCCTCGACCGCCGGGGCTTCGGTCCCCCGGGCCTCCGCGGGCGCACCCTTGTCTGCGGGCGCGGTCTTCTCGTCGGCCTGCGCTGCGGACGCGTCGTTGATCTTCGGGATCTCTCCGGTCAGTTCGGAAACCGAGACCGAGCCGTCGCGACCCGCACGCCGCCGTCCCCGACCGTCACGCCGGGTCGGCGTCGTACCGCCGGCCGCCTGCGACCGGGCGAGTAGTTCCGATACCGAAATGGGTCGAGATTCGGGTTCCGAATCCTTCGACATGAAGTGGCTCTCCGTCCTCGAACGTCACCGGATGCCGGTCGAGCGCATCCGCTTGGGTAACTCTCGGCGCTCGTGGACCACACCGTCGACCTTCTCCCCCATCCCGCGCACCCGTGGGCATCGCAGACCGGATCAGCCGACGCCGCCACGGGCGCCAGTCGTCTGTGAGGGCTCGAACGAGTCGGCCGGTTCCGCGTCGAGTCGACGCAGGATGACGCCCTCCCGCAGAGCCCACGGACAGATTTCCAGTGTATCGACTTGGAAGGCCCGCATAGCCGCCTCCGCCACGAGCGCCCCCGCAACCAGCTGACCGGCACGATCGGCGCTGACGCCTTCGAGCTCGGCGCGGTCGGAGCGGGTCATCCGGGAGATGAAGGAGATCAGCTGACGAAGCCCACCTGTGGTCAGTTCGCGTCGAACGCGGGGTCCCGCGCTCGACGGCGCGGCCCCGGTGAGCCGGGCGAGGCTGCGGAAGGTCTTCGAGGTGCCCACACAGAGGTCCGGTGAACCGGGCCCGAGGAGTTCCCTGGCCGGTCCACGCAACTCCGCGTCGAGCCAGTCCCTCAGGACACCGATCCGACGCCGGTCCGGTGGGTCGTCCGGCAGCCACTCACGCGTCAGCCGGCCGGCACCCAGGGGCAGCGACAGCGCGACATCGGGCTCCTCGTCGACGCCGTTGGACATCTCCAGGGACCCACCGCCGATGTCGAGCGCGAGGATGCGTCCCGCGCTCCACCCGCGCCAGCGGCGGACGGCAAGCGAGGTGAGCCGCGCCTCGTCACGGCCGGACAGGACCGCGATGCGCACACCGGTGCACCTCTCGACCTCGTCGAGCAGATCGTCGGAGTTGGTGGCGTCCCGGACGGCCGACGTCGCGAAGGCCATCATCTGCTCGCACCCGGAGGTGGCCGCGATGTGGGTGAACTCCTCGACCGAATCGATCAGCTTCGCCACGGCCTTGTCACTCATCCGGCCGTCGTCGTCGATCTGTTCGGCCAGCCGTAGAACCGCCTTGGTCGAACTCATGGGGGTCGGGTGACCGCCCCGATGGGCGTCGACCACCAGGAGGTGGACAGTGTTGCTACCCACATCCAGAACTCCTAAGCGCACGCGTCAACGGTAGTGCAGGCGTCGTGGCGGCACGATCCCGGCTACCGTTGTGGTCGTGACCGCCATCTCGCCGTCCGCGCCACGAATCACCCCCGCCCCGGAAGTCGAACTCGACTTTCCGCGCGAATGGTACGAATTCGTCGATCCGGCCGATCCCGAACACCACATCAGAGCCGACCTGACCTGGCTGCTGTCGCACTGGACGTGTGTCTTCGGCACCCCGGCCTGCCAGGGCATCCTGCCCGGACGCGAGACCGACGGCTGCTGTAGCCACGGCGCCTACCTGTCCGACTCCGACGACCGGAAACGTCTCGCCCACGGCGTCTCGATGCTCACCCCCGAGGACTGGCAGTTCCATAACAAGGGTTCCGGCAAGAACCCACTAGGCCCCAAGGGCTACCTCGAAGAGGGCGACCTCGATGACGAGCCCGCGTTGAAGACGCGACTTCACAAGGGCGCGTGCATCTTCCTGAACCGTCCGGGCTTCGCCGGCGGCGTGGGTTGTGCACTGCACTCGATGGCCTTGCGCAAGGGCCTCGAGCCGCTCACCGTCAAGCCAGACGTGTGCTGGCAGCTGCCGGTGCGCCGTGAGCAGGACTGGGTGGAACGTCCCGACGGCACCCAGGTGTTGCAGACCACGATCACCGAGTTCGACCGCCGTGGCTGGGGCGAGGGCGGGCACGATCTCAAGTGGTACTGCTCGGGATCGCCCGACGCACATGTCGGCGCGAAGCAGGTCTGGGAGTCCTATGCGCCCGAGCTGACCGAGCTCATCGGCGCCGCCGCCTACGAGGCCCTCGCAGCCGCGTGCCGGCGCCGGAACGGGTTGGGGCTCATCGCCGTTCACCCGGCGACGACAGCCGCGACCGCGCGTCGCGAGACCGACGTCAAATACGAGCTGCAGCCGCCGGAGTGACACGGGTGCGCGGGGACACCCCGCGCACCCGGCTCAGGCCTCGAGTTTGTATCCGAGTCCGCGAACGGTGATGAGGTGTTTCGGGTTGGCCGGGTCCGGCTCGATCTTGGAGCGCAGTCGCTTCACGTGCACGTCGAGGGTCTTGGTGTCGCCGACGTAGTCGGCACCCCAGACGCGATCGATCAGCTGCCCGCGCGTCAGCACACGGCCGGCATTGCGCAGAAGGTATTCGAGGAGATCGAATTCCTTGAGCGGCATGGTGATCGATTCCCCGTTGACCGCGACGGTATGACGCTCGACGTCCATCCGGACCGGGCCCGCCTCGAGGACACCGAGATCGAGGTCCTCCTCGGCGGTGTCGCCTCCGCGTCGCAGGACCGCCCGGATGCGGGCGATGAGTTCCCGTGCCGAGTACGGCTTGGTCACGTAGTCGTCGGCACCGAGTTCCAGGCCGACGACCTTGTCGATCTCGGTGTCGCGGGCCGTCACCATGATCACCGGCACATTCGACCGGGCCCGTAGGGCCTTGCAGATCTCTGTCCCCGACATCCCGGGCAGCATCAGGTCGAGGAGCACGATGTCGGGGCTCACGCGGTCGAAGGTCGGCAGCGCCTGCGCACCGTCGTTGACGATGCTGGCCTCGAACCCTTCCTTGCGCAGTAGGAACGCCAGCGGATCAGCCAGCGATTCCTCGTCCTCGACGATCAGCACGTGGGTCAACTCTCAGATTCCTTCGTTGTCGTCACCGCAGGGGTGGCCGATCGGATCGGCAGATGGTGGGGACTCACATGGACTCCCCATCCTCGGTGGACCAGTCCATGTCGGAGAGGTCCTCGGGGATGCACAGCGTGAAGGTGGAGCCCGTACCGGGTTCGCTCCACAGGTTGATCGTGCCGCCGTGATTGGCGGCCACGTGTTTGACGATGGCCAGGCCCAGTCCGGTACCACCGGTCATCCGCGACCTCGCCTTGTCGACGCGGAAGAACCGTTCGAAGACACGCTGCTGGTCGGCGCGCGCGATGCCGATGCCGCGGTCGGTCACGGCGATCGCCACCATGGGCCGGCCGTCGATCTTGATGATGCGGCGGCTGATCGAGACGACGGTGTCCGGAGGCGAATAGGCGATGGCGTTGGTGATCAGGTTGTTGAGAGCGGTGAGCAGCAGGAGCCGGTCGCCGCGGATCGTCGCGCCGATCGGGTCGTCGGACCGCAGTTCGATCGCGGCCGCCTCCGCCGTCAGCGTCGCCGCCGAGAGGGCGTCGTCGATCAGTTCGTCGACACCGATCGGGGTGAACTCGGGGGTGTCGCCCTCCTGCAGGCGGGACAGGGCCAGCAGCTCGCTCACCAGCCTGCCCATGCGTTTGGTCTCCCCGACCACCCGTTGCCCGAAGTGCCGGACCGACTCGACGTCGTCGGCTGATTCCAGGAGGGCCTCGGCCAGCAATCCGATGGCTCCGACCGGCGTCTTGAGTTCGTGCGACACGTTCGCCACGAAGTCGCGCCGGGTGGCCTCCAGACGCTTGTGTTCGGTGTCGTCGAGGCCGTAGACCACGGCGTAGCGCTCGTCGTCCTGTGCCACCACCTTGGCGAGGCACCGCACGTGTTCGACGATGGGACGCGGGGTGCGGCCGGTGGAGACGAAGCCGAGGGTCGAGGTGGGCGGGTTGAACTCGAAGTGGTGATCGACGTGGGTGTCGAGGACGTCCTTGACCGCATCCCAGACGGGGTCGGCGAGCAGCATCTCGCGGACGATGCCCAGTTCCACTGCCCGCTGGTTGAACATCACGACGTCCCGGAACTCGTCGACCACCGCAACGGCGGTCGACGAATGGCGGACCACCATGCTCAACAGGCCGGCCTTGGTCATGCGTCCGTCGGCGGTCGTCGACGCGACGTCGGAGTCGCGGATCTCGGCGGATGCCGACACGGCCCGCGGCACCAGCGCGCGGTCGGTGGCCGGAACCGGCAGAGCAGCGTCTGGAGAGCGCTGGGATTCCGCGGGTGCACGTCCCCGGCTGGACAGTGAGCGGAGCGCGAGGCGTCGGGACCGCCGGGGTGCGTCGAGTCGACGGCCCAGCATGACTCCGAGGATGAGCGCGAGTAAGAACGCGATCGTCGCGGCTGAGATTGCGGCGGCCACCCGCTCAGCTTACGGCCGAACCAACTCCGGTCGCACATAGGTCGCAGCTGTTCGGCAGCTGTTCACGCGCCGTTGGCCGAAGAGGTGGCGGTCGGCGCGGATGAACCGTCGACGGGTGATGACCCCGCCGCCGGCGCGAGGTCACTGCGGGACCGGGACCGCCATGTCCGCGAACTCCGGGTGGCGCTCGATGAAACGCTGAACGTACGAACACACCGGGACCACCTGCTTGCCGCTCGCCCGGATGTCCTCGAGGACGAACCGAACGAGTTGTCCCGCATAGCCATGCCCGCTGTACTGCTCACGGATCACGGTGTGGGTCAGCACGACCTGGTAGTACTCGGAGACATAGTCGAGATAGCCGACGACCTCGTCCTCGCCGAAGGAATCAGAGACGAGAACCGCCTCGTACCGTTCCTGAGCAGGAGAATGATCGATCCGCAGGGTGCCCACATCCGCCATAGCGTCTAATGTAGCGCGGGTCACACCAAAGAAGCTATGACGATTATGTTACACGGTCCTCACGCAGCCCCGCGGACGGCGGACTCGCCGCCGAGAAGGCCTACTTCTGACCCTGGGCCGCAACGGCAGCCGCGCCGGCGGCAGCCGCCTCGGGGTCCAGGTAGGTGCCACCCGGATTCAGCGGCTTGAGGTTCTCGTCGAGGTCGTAGCGCAGCGGGTTGCCGGTCGGGATGTTCAGGCCCGCGATGTCCTCGTCGGAGATGTCGTCGAGGTACTTCACGAGCGCCCGCAGCGAGTTGCCGTGTGCGGCGATGAGCACGGTCTTGCCCGCCCGGAGATCGGCGGCGATCGTCTCGGTGAAGTACGGGATCATGCGCGCCACGACGTCCTTGAGGCACTCGGTCAGCGGCACCTCGTCGAGGTCTGCGTACCGCGGATCGCCTACCTGGCTGTACTTCGCGTCGGGCTCGATGGCCGGCGGCGGGGTGTCGTAGCTGCGACGCCACAGCATGAACTGCTCCTGGCCGTACTTCTCCAGGGTGTCGGCCTTGTTCAGGCCCTGGAGCGCACCGTAGTGACGCTCGTTGAGACGCCAGTCGCGGACCACCGGAATCCAGTGGCGGTCGGCGCGGTCGAGGGCGATCTGCGCCGTCGAGATCGCGCGTCGCAGAACCGAGGTGTACAGGACGTCGGGCAGCAGGTCATGCTCGACGAGCAGTTCGCCGGCCCGCTCGGCCTCGGCCTTTCCCTTGTCCGTGAGCGCCACGTCCACCCATCCGGTGAACTGGTTGGACGCATTCCATTCGCTCTCGCCGTGACGCATCAGGATCAGGGTGCCGTTGCTCATGGGCGATAGTTTCGCACAGACGCGCTGGGCCCTCTTCCCACCGCCCCCGACCCCGCCCTCTCCCGTCGCCCCGACCCCTCCCACCCCCGGATCGGCCCGTCCGACGAATCGACGGTGACCGGCGCAATTCGCTCTGCGGCCCTGGTATCCGAGGGCTAGCGTGATCCCATGACTGCCAGCGCAAATGCCGGGGAGACCGGCATGAATGCCGAACAGCAGCCCGAACTCAAACGCGTACTGGGTCCGAAGCTGCTGCTCCTGTTCATCATCGGCGACATCCTGGGCACCGGCATCTACGCATTGACCGGCCAGGTGGCCGGCGAGGTCGGGGGCGCGGCTTGGTTGCCCTTCCTCATCGCCTTCTCCGTCGCGACGCTCACCGCGTTCTCGTATCTCGAGCTCGTGACGAAATATCCGGAGGCCGCGGGCGCAGCGCTGTACGTGCACAAGGCCTTCGGTATCCACTTCGTCACCTTCATCGTCCTGTTCACGGTGATGTGCTCGGGCATCACATCGGCGACGACGGCGTCTCGTGCCTTCGCGGTCAACATGCTGACCGCGTTCAGCGGCGACACCCCCGACGCCACGAATCCGGCTCTGTACGCGGTGGCCGTCGGCTTTCTGTTGCTCGTCATGTTCATCAACTTCCGCGGCGTCGCCGAGGGCGTCGGCACCAACGTGGTGCTCACGCTGGTGGAGCTCTCCGGTCTGCTGCTCGTGCTGTTCATCGGGTACTGGTTCATCGCCGGCGGCAACGCCGAACACTGGGATGCGGTGGTGGCCTTCGAGAGTCCCGACGACAAGAACGTCTTCGTCGCCGTCACCGCGGCGACCTCGCTGGCCTTCTTCGCACTCGTCGGCTTCGAGGACTCGGTCAACATGGCCGAGGAGTGCAAGGAGCCGACCCGCATCTTCCCGAAGGTGATGCTGAGCGGCCTCAGCATCACCGCCCTCGTCTACGTCCTCATCGCGATCTGCGCGGTGGCCATCGTGCCGGTGGGCGTGCTGGCCGACAGCGAGACCCCGCTCGTCGACGTCGTCCAGACGGCGGCACCGGACTTCCCGATGTCGGACCTGCTGCCGTGGATCTCGATGTTCGCCGTCGCCAACACCGCACTGATCAACATGATGATGGCCAGCCGGTTGCTCTACGGCATGGCCAAACGAGGCGTGCTGCCCAGGTTCCTGTCGTACGTGCACCCGGGTCGCCGGACGCCGTTCGCGGCCGTCCTCTTCACCACGGTCATCGCCCTGCTACTGCTCACCTATGTGACCTCCGATCCGAAGAGTTCGGTCGTGGGACTGCTCGGTGGCACCACCGCGCTGCTGTTGCTGGCGGTGTTCACCGTGGTCAACGTGTCGGTGCTCGTCCTGCGGCGGGACAAGGTGGAGCACAAGCACTTCCGGACCTATACCCCGGTCGCCGTACTCGGCGCCATCACGTGCGGGTACCTCACCCTGCCGGTCACCGGCCGCGACCCCGAACAGTATGTGATCGCCGGCTGGCTCCTGTTGCTCGGCGTGCTCCTCTGGGCGCTGACGTACTGGTGGCGCAAGCGGTCCGGCGACCATGCCGTCAGCTACGACGAGGTGCCGCCGCATCAGATGAATTGACCGTCCTCGCGGCCAACGCGGACCGGGCCGATACACCGACCCCCACCCGGTGATGTGATCACCCGGGTGGGGGTCGGTGTTCTCGTAGCGGGGACAGGATTTGAACCTGCGACCTCTGGGTTATGAGCCCAGCGAGCTACCGAGCTGCTCCACCCCGCGTTGCAGTGAGCAACACTATCGGCGGGACGGCAGCAGACCTAATCGGTCGCCCGAGCGAGGCCTGGGCCTCTACTTGCGCAGGTCTTTGCGCAGGATCTTGCCCGACGCCGACTTCGGGATCGCCTCGATGAACTCCACCGCACGAACCTTCTTGTGCGGGGCCACCTTCGACGCCACGAAGCCCATCACCTCATCAGCAGTGAGCTGCGCATCCGGCTGCCGCACCACAAACGCCTTGGGAATCTCCTCCCCCGACTCCGCATCGATCACCCCGATCACCGCAACATCGGCGACCCCCTCATGGGTCAACAGCAACGCCTCCAACTCCGCCGGCGGCACCTGATAACCCTTGTACTTGATGAGCTCCTTGAGCCGATCGACGATGTAGACACACCCTGTCGGGTCGACCTGAGCGAGGTCGCCGGTGTGCAGGAAGCCGTCGGCGTCGATGGTGTCGGCGGTGGCCTGCTCGTTGTTGAGGTAGCCGAGCATCACGTTCGGGCCCTTCACCCACAGCTCACCGGGTTCCGAGAGCCCTTCCTGCGGCAGCGGGAGGTCCTCGCCGGTGGCCGGATCGACGATCTTGTTCACCGTGTTCGGCACCGGCCACCCCGTCGACGACAGCGGCGGATCCTCACGCCCCAGCGTCGCCTGAGTGTCGAACGGGATGATGTGGGACACCGGCGACAGCTCACTCATCCCGTAGCCCTGCAGCATGTGCAGATCCAGTCGCTTGGCCACCGCCTGACCGAGCTCGTCATCCAACGGGGCCGCACCCGACATCATCGTGTGCAACGACGACAGATCGTAGTTGTCGACGATCGGATGCTTGGCCAACGCGACCGCCACCGGCGGCGCGATGTAGGCCATCGTCACCTTGTGGTTCTGGATGTTCTCCAGGAACTCGACGAGGTCGAAACGCGGCATGATGACCAGCGATCCGCGGGCGGCCAGAGCCGCGTTGAGCAGCACCGTCATGCCGTAGATGTGGAAGAACGGCAGCACCGCGATCACCACGTCGTCGGCGGTCATGCCCTGCAGCGGACGCAGCTGGGCGACGTTGGCCACGAGGTTGCGGTGAGACAGTGCAACGCCCTTGGGATTTCCGGTCGTCCCCGAGCTGTACGGCAGCACCGCGACATGGGTCTTCGGGTCGAAAGAGACATCCGGGGCGGGGAGATTCGCGCCCAACAGGTCGATCGCATTCGGATGACCCGACGCGTCCTGACCCTCACCGTCGAGGACGATCAGGTTCTCTGCCGACAGACCCACCTCGTCGGCGGCCGCCTTGGCCTGCTCGAACATCGGCGAGATCGTGACCAGCATCTTCGCACCGGAATCCCGCAACTGCTTGGCGATCTCGGGCGCGGTGAACAACGCGTTGATCGTCGTCGCCGTGGCGCCGGCCCGCAGGATGCCGTGGAACACCGTCGCGAACGCCGGGATGTTCGGCGAGAGGATGCCCACCACGTCCCCTACCCCGATCCCGCGCGACGCGAGGGCCCCGGCGGCGGCCTCGATCTGCCCGACGAGCTGACCGTAGGTGGTCGTCGTACCCGACTTCGGGTCCACCAGGGCGATCCGTTCGCGGTCCTCGTCGGCGATCGACCCGAACAGGTAATCGAAGACACTCACATCGGGGATCTCGACATCGGGGAACGGACTCGTGAAGCTCATGGCACCTCCAGTGGTGGGTGGGTTTCGCCTGCGCATCGTATCAACACTCGTTGACACGATGTGACCTGGACCTCTTTCGTCGCCCAGTCTTCCCGAATCTGTTCGCAGCGTCGAGCATTTCGAGACGAGTCGCGCGGCCGAGAGTTCCGGACGGCACCATGAGAACCACTCGGCCACCACAGTCAGGCCGGTTCCGATCTCTCGACATTGCCGTCTGCCCTCGCCGCACTTCCGCCATCACGGCGCCAGCTTCGCCCTGAATTCTGCGACTCGTGCGCCTCATGCGACTGGTGTTCACCAGTGGCGCGAGCATCCTTCACGAATGTGAAACACCCTGACACAAGCATGGTTTCGCCAACTAATCGGTTGTGGAGAAACCTGACCATCGAATGTATGTTCGAGTACAGTGGAGTCATGGCGGAGCTCACCACACTTCTCGACCAGCTCATCGAGATCACCCCACCCACCGACGACCCCACCGGCCGAACAACTTTCGAACAGTTGGAGTTCTGGCGGTTGATACGCAACGTCGCCGACCACCAGATCGCAACGCATGCAGAAAAACTCGATGATCTGCGCGTTGCACAGAAGGCCGGTTCAACCACCAAGAAACTGTTGATCGAGATGGGATTCGCACCCGCGGTATCGACACGCACCACCCGCATCGCCGACGCGATGGGCACATTGAGCAAGGTCGAGGCCTGCGCGGCCGACGGACGCCTCTCCGCCGAGGTCGTCGACGCCATCGTGCGCGGCATGTCGACCATCGAGAAACGTTCCCCCACAGAGCTCTCCGACGACGACCACGCCATCTACGAAACCGAGCTCCTCACCCAAGCCCTGTCGGGTGCCACACCCACCGACATCCAGAAACACGCCCAGATGATCGGCAACACCATCGCCGACGACCAAGGTGGCATCGCCGCCGGCGACGACCGCGCCCTCGACACACTCTCCCACCACACGACCGACGACAGTCGCGTCGAGATCCACGCCAACGTCACCCAAGTCGTGGGCGAGAAATTCATCGCCATGATCGACGAACGCAGCACACCGCACCCCGAACCCGACGGCTCCCCCGACCGACGCTCGGCCACCCAACGACGAGCAGACGCACTCGAAGTACTGCTGGATCAAGCAGCCGTCGGAGCGGCGATGGACACCATCGGCGCCCCCAGAACCCAAGTGGCGTTGACCATCCCCGCCGACGGCGACCCCGCCACACTCCCCTGGACGGGCGCTGTCACCCACGCCATCGCCCGACAACTGTCGTGTGACGGTTCCTTGACCGAAATCATCATCGACGACGAGACCGTGCCCCTGGCCATGGGCCGCGAACGACGACTGTTCCCAGCCCACCTACGCAAAGCAATCATCATCCGCGACCAGACCTGCATCAAATGCGGTGCGCCACCCTCACACACGCAGGTCCACCACATCCAACACTGGACCGACGACGGCGACACCGACCTCGACAACGGCTGCCTACTCTGTCAACGCTGCCACACCCAAGTCCACCACCACGGCTGGGACATCATCCTCGGCTACGACCGCCACCCCTGGCTCATCCCACCCACCGACATCGACCCCCAGCGCCGCCCACTACCCGCCTATAACCGCCGCACCATGCGCCTAGACGACATCGCCGCCTGACGAAACAGACTCACGCGCAGCACCTTCCGCACCCGGCGTTCACCGAAGACCAGCCGGGACCGCATCCGTTCCTTGACAACTCCACAGTGTTCACAATGGTTCTCCGCGCCGGCCGGCTGCGATGTGGCGGGAGCGTCCGTCACTCCTCGGACGAAACCTCGTCACTGGAGGTCTGAGCCCCCTCGACCACGGATTCTCCTGGGACATAACGCCCCTCGAGCGGCGCACCGGCCTCGGGCAGCGTCTCCTTGTCGATGAGGTGCTCGAAAGCCAGGAGGTTGCGCAGGGATTCGCCACGCGAGACGCGCCACGCCCATTCGCGCTGGATCGAGGTGAGGAACCCGAGTTCGAGCAGGGTGTTGAAGTCACCGTCGGCCGCCTCGAGGACCTGCCCGAGGACGCGGTCGAGTTCGTCCGAGCCGAGCGCGTCGGCCGAGATCCGGCCGATTAGGTAGATGTCCCCGGTGTTGTCGATGGTGTAGGCGACGCCGTACAGCCGACGGTTGCGCTTGAGCAGGTATCGGTAGACGCCGGTGTGGTTCTCGTCCGGCCGGCGACACACGAAGGCCTCGACCCTGACCCCGTGTTCACTGGCGGTGAGCAGCACCGTCGTCTTGAGTTTCTGCTCACCCGGCAGTTCCAGGATGACGTGGTCGACGTCGGCGCCACCGCCGCTCTTCCGCGAGTAGGCGATCTCGTTCTCGGTCAGTGTCTTTTCGAGCAGGTCGACGACCTCGGTGCGACTCACGACATCCTCTCAGCTGGTGAACGGGGTTCGGCGAGACCGTTCAGACGGTCACCCGGTTACGCCGCCGACGCCAGCGCCGGCGTACTCGTGCGGGCCCACCCGGGCCTTGCGCCGCCGCCTGTTCGGCCTCTGCGTGGGCGGCATCCGACTGGGCGGCGAAGGAACGCATCGCGTGGCGATAGCTCTCGATCAGCTGATCAACCGTGTGCTCCCAGGAGAACTTCTCGGCGTGCCGACGGGCGTTGCGGCCGAGTTCAGCCAGCCGATCGGGTTGCGCGAGAAGCTTTTCCAGCGCATTCGTCCAGTCACCGACCGCGTGACCGTTGACCAGCACGCCGGTGCGGCCGTCGTCGACGGCGACGCCGAGGCCTCCCACGTCGGCGGCGATGACCGGCGTCCCACAGGCCTGCGCCTCGATGGCCACGAGCCCGAAACTCTCGGAATGGCTCGGCACCGCGACCACATCCGACGCGCGGTACACCTGGACCAGGCGGTCCGACGGCTGCGGCGGGAGGAAGGTGACGGACTCGGAGATCCCGAGTTCGGCGACCTGATCCATCAGCGCGGTCGGCCGCTGAAGCCCGGAACCCGAAGGCCCGCCGACGATCAGGAGCCGCAGCTGTCGCCCGGACGCGGACGCATCCTTGATCAGGGGCGCGATCGCCGAGACCAGGAGATCGGGCGCCTTGAGCGGCTGGATTCGACCCACGAATGTCACGATCGTCTCGTCGGGGCCGAGTCCGAGGATCGATCTGGCCTCCGCCGACGATCCGGGGGTATAGCACTCGAGGTCGGCGCCCGGCGTCACCACGTCGATACTGTCGGCGTCGGCGTCGTACATCGAGAGAAGTTCCGCCGCTTCGGTTTCGGTGTTCGCGACCAGCCGATCGGCCTCGCCGACCACCTGCTGCTCGCCGATGACCCGCAGCTGCGGCTCGGCGGTGTCGCCCTCGGCCAGTGCGGCGTTCTTCACGGCGGCCAGGGTGTGGGCGGTGTGCACCAGCGGCACACCCCATCGGTCGCGCGCGAGCCAGCCGACCTGTCCCGACAGCCAGTAGTGCGAGTGGATCACGTCGTAGTGGCCGGGCGCCTGTGCCGCCTCGGCCCGCAACACCCCCGCGGTGAAGGCACACAGCTGAGCAGGGAGGTCGCGTTTGTCGAGGCCCTCGAACGGTCCGGCGACCACGTTACGGACGGTCACGCCCGGAGCGGCCGCGACCGAGTGCGCATCGGACGACGACGTCGCCCGGGTGAAGATCTCGACCTCGATACCGCGCCGCGCCAGCCGGATCGCGGTCTGCCACACGTAGACGTTCATCCCACCCGCGTCACCGGTGCCCGGCTGTGCCAACGGCGAGGTGTGCACGGAGATCAACGCGACACGCCGTGGCAACGGGCTGGAGGTCATGGCCTCCACCTTAGAGAAATGGCATCGACGGTGACGCGCGCCCTCCGCTTCCACCAGCGCTCACCCGAGCATTCCCTCGGCTTCGCGTCCGGCCCGACGATCCCCTACACTGTTTTCGGTAACGATTGTCATTTGCGTAAAGGGTCTCATGAGGAAATCGCTTCTGGCCGCGGCCGGAGTTCTGTCCGCCGCCGCGCTGGTGCTCACCGGTTGCTCGAGCGACTCCGGGAACGGAGACGGCACCCCGACCGTGGTGACGTCGACCAACGTCTGGGGCTCCGTCGCCTCCGCGGTCGCCGGTGACAAGGCCACCGTCACCTCCCTGTACACCAGCACCGATGGCGATCCCCATGAGTTCGAGCCGTCCGCCGCCGACACCGCGACGGTCGCCGACGCCGACATCCTCGTGATGAACGGCGGTCACTACGACGCCTACATGGAGCAGGCCGCGAAGTCCTCGGGCGCGACCGTCGTCGACGCATTCGAACTCGCCGGCAGCGACGAGCACGATGCGGGCGACCACACCGACCATGGCGACGCAGGTCACGACCACGGCACCGAGAACGAGCACGTCTTCTACGACCTGCCCGTGGTCGCGGAGGTCGCCGGCAAGATCGCCGATGCGCTGTCCGAGCAGGACCCGGAGAACGCCGCGACCTACCGGGCGAACGCCGAGACCTTCACCTCCGGCATCGACGGTCTGCGGACCGAGCTCGCCGCCATCCGCAAGGCGCACGACGGCACGAAGGTCGCCCAGACCGAACCGCTCGCGGGTTACCTGCTCACCGAGGCCGGCCTGGTCGACGCGGCTCCCGCCGGGTTCACCCAGGCCGTCGAGGAGGGCCAGTCGCCGTCCGCCGCGGACCGCGCCGCCATGCAGGATCTTCTCGCATCTCGCGGTGTCGCCGTCCTGATCTACAACGTCCAGGCCATCGACCCGGTGACCCACGCGATGCTCGACGTCGCGAAGTCCTCGAAGGTGCCGGTTGTCGAGTTCACCGAGACCCTCCCGGACGGCGTCACCGACTACCTCGCCTGGCAGCGCGCACAGATCGACGCGCTCGCGACAGCCCTCGGCACCGAGAAGAAGTGACCGCGATGACGGTGGGCACCGACCCGGTGGTGACGTTCTCGGGTGCGCGACTCGGCTTCGGCGACCGCGTGCTCTGGGACGACCTCGACCTGACGATCCGCCCGGGTGAGTTCGTCGCCGTGCTCGGTCCCAACGGCTCCGGCAAGACGTCCTTCCTTCGTGTCCTGCTGCGCGAGTACCCCCTCGACAGCGGCACCGTCGCGACCACCGACGCGATCGGCTACATCCCGCAACAACACGCCGATGACGCCGACCCCATGGCGATCCGCGGCCGGGACCTGGTCGGTTTCGGAGTCGACGGCGGCCGGTGGGGACTCGGCCTGCGCGGCCGGTCGCGCAGGCGCGAACTCGTCGACCGGGCGCTCGCCGCGGTGGATTCGCTCCCCTACGCCGACGCCCCGCTCGGCGTCCTCTCCGGCGGCGAACAGCAGCGACTGCGCGTGGCCCAGGCCGTCGTCAGCGATCCCGCTCTGCTCTTGTGCGACGAGCCGCTGGCGAGCCTGGATCCCACCAATCAGCAGGTCGTGGTCGACCTCATCGACCAGCGTCGACGTCGGGCCGGGACCGCGGTCGTGTTCGTCACGCATGAGATCAACCCGATCCTCCCCTACGTCGATCGTGTGCTCTATCTGGTCGGCGGACGGTTCCGCATCGGCACCCCCGACGAGGTGATGACCACCGAGACGCTCAGCGAGCTGTACGGCAGCGACGTCGAGGTGCTCCGGGTCAACGGTCGACTCATCGTGATCGGCGGCGAGGACGCACACCACTGCGTCGACATCGCCGAGACCGGAAGCCAGTCCGCATGAGCGTGACCTCGCTGGCCGTCGAACGTCAGTTCAGCGACCTCTGGGACTTCTCCGAAACCGTGAACCTGCTCGGCTACGACTTCATGCAGCAGGCGCTGCTCGCGATGATGTTGCTCGGACTGCTCGGCGGGCTGCTGGGACCGCTGATCGTGGCGCGGCAGATGTCGTTCGCGGTCCACGGCTGCAGCGAGTTGTCGGTGACGGGTGCGGCGGCCGCTCTGCTGATCGGCTTCAGTGTCAATCTCGGTGGTGTCATCGGTGCGGTGATCGCGGCCGCGGTGTTCGGGTTCCTCGGCAACAAGGCCCGCGAACGCGACTCCGTGATCGGTGTCGTGATGGCGTTCGGCCTCGGAATCGGTGTCCTGTTCCTCGCCCTCTACGGCCGCATCGGTACCGGTTTCGCGCTGCTGACCGGACAGGTCGTCAGCGTCGGGATCGACGGCCTCGTGGCGATCGCGATCACCACCGCCGTGGTCGTCGCCGTGCTGGCGGTGATCTATCGACCGCTCCTGTTCGCATCCACCGATCCGCGGGTCGCGCAAGCGCATGGCGTGCCCGTCCGGACACTGTCCGTCGTCTTCGCGGTCATCATGGGACTCGTGGCGGCCCAGGGCGTCCAGATCATCGGCGCGCTGCTGGTGATGTCGCTACTGATCACCCCGGGTGCGGCGGCGGCGCGGGTGACCGCGAATCCGGCTCGGGCTCTGGTGCTGTCGGTCGTCTTCGCCGAGATCGCCGCGGTCGGCGGGTTGCTGATGTCACTCGCGCCTAAACTCCCGGTCTCGGTGTTCGTCACGATCATCTCGTTCGTGATCTACGTCGTGTGCCGCTTCATCGGCTCACGCCGCGTGCACGCCACGCGCTAGTACTCCTGGGCGTCAGTACTCCTCGGCGAACCCTGGATTGCAGCGGGCGCCGATCATGTCCTCTTCGGTGACGACGGGGCGTCCCGGTTCGAGGTTCCAGCTCGGTTTCTCGGGTTCGACGATCCGCGCGAAACGCCAGTGGCAGTCGAACTGTGCCTGCATGCCGGGGGTGTCCGCGCCGGCGTCGAGTCCGACGACCTCCCGCCATGCCGCGGCCATGGCCGTGGGGTCCTGCGTGTACCGGCCGGAAGTGGTCGGGAACACCGAGAGGCTGGGACCGACCTCGGTGTCGGTCCATTCGACGCGTTCGATGAAGGGTGCCCGGTAAATCACCGTCGGAGTGGTCGGCGAGTCGCTCGCACCGTGGGTCGTCGTGGCTGCTCCCGCCGTGACACCGCTGGGCGTGACACCGCTGGACGTGACACCGCTGGACGTGACACCGCCCGGTGTCGTACTGCTCGCGGTCGCGCTGATCGGGGCACCGGTACCGGCGGGTTCGGTCGAACCACATCCGCCGAGGACGATCGCGACGCCGACACCACCGGCGCAGGCAGAAGCGAAAATCCGCGCCCTCGTTTGTGCCATCGACGTACTCCTCATGACGCCACCCTAGGCGACGAGTAGCCTGCAGCTGTGAGACACCGGCGCACGATGCGGATGCTCGCCGCCGCCCTGGTCGTCGTGCTCGGCGGACTGATCTGCATGACCGGCTGCGCCCTCACCCCGCTGGCCGGTCCACCGGAGTCCACCCAGTCCCACCGGGTCCGCGCCACGCCCACCGGCCTCACCCTCGACGGGAAGCCTTGGTGGCCCGTCGGTTTCAACGCCTACCAGCTCGGCACGGACTGGTCGGTCAACACCGGTTGTGGCGCGGAGGTCGATCTCGACGACTATTTCGCGCAACTGCCGCCGCGCGCGCTCACCCGTTTCAACCTGTATTCGTCCTTTGTCGTCGACAAGCGCAGTGGGCTTATGGATTTCGGACCGCTCGACCGGGTCTTCGCGGCCGCCTCCCGTCATCGGCAGTTGGTGTTGCCGGTGCTCACGGGCGGATCGGGAGACTGCGAGGACGGCCGGTTCAAGGACCGTGGCTTCTATGTGAACGGCTGGCGCACCCAGAAGTCGCGAAGTCACCAGACCTATGCCGAGTGGGTGCAGACGGCCGTGAACCGGTGGCATGACGAACCGTCGATCATCGGCTGGGAACTGGTCGGCGAACCGGAGGCCAGCAGCTGCGGCACCGCCTGCGACTGGCGGAACCGGGTGTGCCCCGACGACGCCACCGCGGTGCTGCGAGACTTCTTCGATCAGGCCGGTGCGCACCTCCGTTCCTTCGACGACGCACGACCGATCTTCTCCGGACTGGTGGGTGGCGACCAGTGCGGGATCGCCGGGGACGCCTATGCGGAGGTCGCCGGGTCGAGCGGGATCGACGTACTCGACTTCCACGACTACAGCTCCGGCACGCACTCCGGAGCGCGCGGCAGCAATCTGCCCACACGCATCACACAGTCGCGTCAGCTCGGAAAACCACTGGTGGTCAACGAGATCGGCATCGAAGCCGGATCGTGCCTGCCGCTGTCCACCCGGGCGCGGCAGCTCGACGCCATCATCACCCGCCAGCGCGACGCCGGAACCGCGGGCGCATTGCTGTGGTCGTATGTACCCGACCCCCGCACATCGGAATGCACCTACGACATCGGCCCACACGATCCCGCGTGGAAGGTCGTGCGCGACCACGCGCGCTGATCGTCGTCATCTCATGATCTGATAGACACGCCAATCCGGCAGGTCCGCACCGTCGTTGCGCGCCTCGAGGACGAGTGCCCCGATCTGGGCACCGTTCTCGTACATGGTCGGATATCGCTGGTTGATCGCATCCGCCACACCTCGACCCTCGACCGGAACGGTGAGGAAGTACCTGACACCGAGGTCCGCGGGAGCGTTGAGCCGTTGGGCGAAGTCCCGGTCCGACGGGATGACGAACTGTCGCGGCCGCTCGGACTGCACGACCACCGCGAATCCGTAGACGGTGTCGCACAGGACCGAACCGTCCGGTAGGGCAAGCCCGTCGAGGTACTCGGCCAGAGCACGTTCGGTGGAGAACGAGCGGACCACGCGTTGTTCGTCGAGGTACTTCTGCTGAACCGAATCCGGTTGCGGGTTCACCACCGATCCCAGCGCGAATTCCTGCGGGGCGTACTTCGGTGACGTCATCCCCATCGCGGTCACGGGCAGCGCCGACGCCATCACCACGATGGCCACGGTGCACGCGATCGTGTACCCCCACCGCGATGCGTAGGGCCGCACAGGCGCCGGGTCCGCGTGGGCGCCCGCGCGACGCATCGGGATCGGCCGGCGCAGCGGGACCGACATCAACGCCACGATGGCGGCGAGGAGGATCACCGTCATGTAGAACCGCAGGAAGCCGAAGGTCGAACCCCGCGCGTAGCCGAAGACCTGGAAGGCCAGTACCGCCACGATCATGAGCCCCGGCAACAGGGGTGACAGCCGGTGGCGCCGCGCACGCACGCCGATCAGCCCCACGACGAGGATCGGCAACAGCGGCGCGAGAATGGCCAACTCGGTGATGGAGAACCAGATGGCTTCGCTCGTCGTCGACGATCCGCTGCCGCCGGATTGCGCGATGATGGCGGCGTTGCCGTACTCGGAGGTGAACTGTGCGAACGCGTTCCCGGTGATCAGCCAGCCGGTCGCCGCCCAGGCGAGGAAGGCCAGCGCGCTCGGGGCGACGACGAGGGTGATGTCGACGAGGCTTCGCGACAGACGTTTTCGCCCGTCGCGGCGGCGGTAGGTGACCCATCCGACGACGCATCCGGCGGCCAGCGCGGCCGCCCCGCCGTCGTAGCGGGTGAGGTAGGACAGTGCGAGCGCGATTCCCGCGACGACGAGCTCATGTACGTCATCGGTGGAGACCCAGCGGATCAGGCGGCGCGACGCCCAGGCGAGAAAGAACAGGTACGGCGCCTCGCTCATCCCGTTGGCGCCGTACAGCACGACCATCGGATTCGCCGCATAACAGATCGTGAAGACCGCGGCGACAACCGGATCGAGACCCCGATCGCGAGCGATACCCGAGATCTGGACGACCGAACCGGCCATGAACATCGACGACATGATCACCGCCGACAGCGCGTGGGTGGTCATCTCCGGCCACCACGGGCTCAACGCGACGAGGGGCAGTTGCACCACCGCGGTCAGCGGGGTGAAGACGAAGCCGATGGCCGACAGATGCGGTGTCCGGCTGAACAACACGCTCTGCGCCGACTGGACCCTGGACAACGCATCACCGAAGAAGAGGTGCACCTCGGTCGCCAGATAGACCCCGATGATCAGATACGGCAACCAGGCGGCCAGGAAGATGAGGACCCCGACCCGAAGCCGCCGGTTCACGTGGCGCCTCCGGGCTCTTCCCCACTCGTGCCGTGTGCGCCCTGCTCACCGGGATCGTCCGCCGCGGATCCCTGATGGCTGGTCGACAGGCCGTGGAAGGTCTTCTCCCAGTACGACGGATTGACCAGGATCTGCCACATGCCCTTGATGGCCGCGACGCTCATCATCAGCCAGTACAGCGGGATCAGCAACGCCGAGAACAGCAGTTCGCTCCGGTCGTCCTCCCGGATCGCGATCAGGTTCATGTATATCGCCGCACCGTTGCCCAGCAGCATCGAGACGAGCGCGAGGTAGTAGATGGGTCCCGGGAAGAGGTCGACGACGATCAGCGGCTGCCCCGCGATCCACAGCGCGAGGATCAGCCAGAACACCATGTTGACGCACGCGATCAACGGCGTGCCCGCAATGAGTAGCGTGAACCGGACGAACGCGACGGGCCCGAGGATGTGCCACAGCTTGACCGGGTGACGCATGTGCACGAGCCAGGTCTGCATGTAGCCCTTGTACCAACGGGATCGCTGGCGCACCCAGTTGATGGCGTCGACGTTGGCCTCTTCCAGCGTGATCGAGTCCAGCACGACCGTGCGGTAACCGTGGTCGGCGATCCGCACCCCGAGGTCGGCGTCCTCGGTGACGTTGAAGGGATCCCACGCCCCGATCCGGTCGAGCACATCGCGTTTGAAGTGATTCGACGTGCCGCCCAACGGAATCGGAGCCCGACTCACCATCATCCCGGGCAGCAGGAAGCCGAACCAGATCCCGTAGTCCGCGGTGAACCACTCGGTGAGCATGTTGTCGCGGACGTTGTGGAAGCTGAGCTTGCCCTGGACGCACACCACCGACTCGTCGTCGGAGTTGTTCAGCACGTAGACCGCACGACGCAGTTGCAGGGGATCGGGTTTGTCCTCGGCGTCGAAGATGGTGACGATGTCGCCGGTCGCGAAGTGCATGCCGAAATTGCACGCCTTGGGTTTGGTTCGCGGTTGTGCCGGCGGTGTGAGGACCACGGTGACAAGGCCATTCGCCTCGACCCCGCGTGCGGCTTCGATCGTCGGCTCGTCGTCCTCCTCGAGCAGCAGTAGGACCTGGAGCTTCTCGCGGGGGTACTCGATGGTCTCCATCGCGGCGACGAGGTCGCCGACCACCTCGGGCTCACCGTATGCGGGGACGAGGACCGTGTAGCGGGGAAGTTCCTCGTCGGGGATCGACCGGGCCTGCTCGTCGCTGACCCGGATGGCCCCGTTGACCAGTCCCCGCCGGAAGATCACCAGCCGATCGGCGAGAGTGACGACGTAGGCGACGGTCGCCGTCGACACCAGTACCGCGCAGGTCCCCACCGGGAAGAAGACCATCAGCACCGCGATGACGCCGAGCAGTGTGAACCCGATGATCTTCTGAATCCGGTTGAACGCCATCGATGCCGACATGTCCGCATCGGCCTCGCGCAACCGGTCGACGGCGTCGCGGAGCGCTTCCGCACGGTAGTCCTCGTCGGCGAGCAGTTCGGCGACCGGCCGCCGGGGCCGCGTGCTGCGTGCCACCCCCGGCGCGTCGGCGTCGCGTTCGTCGATGGTCACGGCTCGGCCCTCGCGGAGTCGACCAGTTGTGACCGCACCAGCCCGCCGGCGAGGCCCACCAGGAGATCGCGATCCTTGAACTGCGGATCGGTGTCGAGGAGAACGGCGTTGCCGCGCAACATGATCGTCATGAGCGAGTTGAGGTTGGCGAGGATGGTGATCCGCGGCTCCGGGAAGTACGCCGTCGCCTCATGATCGTCGACGGCCCAGATCATCACCTGTTGCGTCCGGCGCCCGTTGTTCCACCACCACGAGACCACCGTGTAGGTCAGGTATCTCGCGTCGTCGACGACACTCCACATCCGCCCGCGAACTCCGAAGGGCAACGCGACGTCGACGGGTTCGCTCGAGCGTTCGTCGGACAGGTCGTAGCGGAAGATGTCGGGATACACCTCGAGCGCGAGCGGTCGCCGGGTGTCGACGCTGTCGACGACGACACGGCGCGGGCGCGCGAACTTGTCGAACGCCCGGCTCCCCCGGCTCTGGACGAGCACCTGTCGGTTGAGGACCGCACCCGGACCGTACAAGCGGGTGACCCAGCCGTACGTGCGAACCGATTCCTGCCGCCAGCCCGGCGGGATGTCGAGCTGTCCGCCGATCTCGAGCTGCGGGTAGGTGTTGCTCTGCCAGGTGCTGCCGACCGGCGGGGTGGGTATGCACGCCAGCACGATCGCCGCGAGGACCACCACCAGCACGGGCCGCCCGACGAAGACGACCGTCGGTTCCTCGACCTCCCCCCGCGCCGGCGGTGACCATCTCCGTCCGCCGCGGCGCCGGTAGCTGACCAGCATGATCCCCACGGTCACGACGGCCGCGATCAGAGCCGGCCCGGGGACGAGCACGGTGCGCGGCGCCTCGAGTGCGTTGAGCACGAGCAGCGCGAGAAGACCCACCGCACCGGCGATGAGCGCCGCGACCGCCTTGCGTCGCCAGGTGCGGCCCACCGCCACCGCCGTGGCGGCGACAGCCATCAGCACCAGGACGAATCCGGCGGCCAGCGACGTGCCGCCGAGTGTCAGCACCAACACGCGCACCGGGATCGGGAAGATGAGCAGGAACACCAGCCAGGCCCACTTGTAGCGGGAGACCGGCCGCAGACCGAACAGCAGGATCGACGCTCCGAGCACGAACATCCACAGCGCCAGCAGATCCATGTGCGACGTCAGATAGGCCCGCCCGTAGCGCGGCGTGACGAGAAGTTTGCCCGTCACCGCCAGGACGATCACCACGATCCCGACGATCACGTCGGTCTGCCGGTCGTGGATGGGCGGCTCGTCGAAGTCGCGCCACGAGACCCCGACGACGGCGATCAGGCTCAGGACCACCAGCACCGGCACGTACAGGATGAGTGTCTGTGCCCGCAGTTCGTCGATCACCGCCGCGATGGTGTTCCAGAAGCCCAACCCCGTGCACGCCACCAGCAGCACCCACCGGAACGCGATGACCCGCCATGGGTGACCGCCGAACAGCGGCGTCTCGGGACGGGAGAGTGTCGCCATGGCGACGACCTGTGAGGCGGTCACGGCCATGCGCGTTCAGTCCCCGGGAGAGGTGCGCCGCCGACGCCGCAGCAGGAAGGTCGCCAGTGCTGCCGCCACCACCACGACGCCCACCGCGGCCACGGCGACGGTGCCCCACGAGGTCCCGCTCGACGACTCGGATCGATCCGGTGCCACCTGGTCGGCGACCACGACGACCGGTTGCTGACCGGCCACCTGCAGGACGGCGTCGCCCGCGAGGGACGGCCACCGGTCGGGGTCGGCGTCCAGCCAGGTCAGTAAGGCATCGAGGTCGGCTGCGGTCCCGGTGGACGTCGCCAGCAGGACCGACCGTCCGTCCTGCCGCGCGACCTGTAGCGATCCGAAACGTACGGCCGGATTGAGGACGACGTTCGAGCGTTCGCCGTCGGCGTCGAGCACCGAGAGCGTGCCCCCGGTCGCCTCGACGGGGAGCGGCAACTCGGGTACCCCCTGTCCGTCGGCGGCGACGATCACGACCGGACCGTTCGAGGACATGGCGTCGGCGACCGGCATGACGTCGATGCCGAGTCGGACCGTCGACAGTCGCTGCAATCCGGTCATCAGCGCCACCGCGCGGCGGACGTCGTCGACGCCGCCGTCGGTCCAGGCCAGCGCCGTACGGGGCATGAGTGCCTGCGGGAGGGAGGCGAAGCCGGACGGCTGCGGCGGGTCGGCGACCTCGGATCGGACCTCTCCGCTCGAGGCGAGGCTGAGGGAAGTCCGTGTCCCGGTGCCGCATCCCTCCCCGACGTCGGGATGGTTGTAGGTCACCGTGATCTCGGTGAACCGCGCCAGGAGATCGTGCGGGATGTCGACCCACGTGTTGTACCTGCCGGACGGCTCCGCGGGCACGGAGGCGATCACCCGCGGCCCGACGGTCACCGCGATCTGACCGCCGAGCGGGGTGTAGGTGCCCGACAACTGGACTCGGACGTCCTTGGAAGGTCGTCCCAGTCTCGCCTGGTCGATCCCGAAGGAGATCGACGGCCATCCCGCGGCAGCGGTGACCAGTTGATCGCCGACACCCAGGTCGGCCAGTGTGCTGACCGCCGGCGCGAGTTGCGGTGCGGCAAACGGTGCTCCGGCCACGGCAGCCGAACTCATCGCGATGCTCGACAGATCCGAGGTGAGGAACTGCACCTGCGTCGCCAGCTCCTCGGGGTTGCCGCCGATTCTCAGGACCGGCCATCCCGCTCCCGGTCCGAGACTCAGGCCGGTCGGCGCATCGGTACTGATGACGACCTGCCGTTCGAGCGGGCCGACGGCAGCGGCCGGCCTGGTCTCGTTCCGGGGCAGCGACGCGGTCCGGATGTCGACGGCCGCCGAACCGTAGTTCGCGACCACCGCGGTCGCGAGTTGCACGGCCGCGGCACCTTCCGCGGGTTTCACATCCTCGGGGACGTAGATGGTCAGGGCGCGCAGGATCGGGGGCAGGAATCCGGCGACTCTCGCCGGTGTCGCCTCCCGGCCGCCGTAGGCCACGACCGCGTTGACGATCCGGAATCGGTTGTCGGCGTCGAACTCACAGGAACCGGCGGTGCGCAGGTAGGTGCGCAGGACGATGTCGGCGGAATTCCGGTCGAGGCGCAGACCTCGGAGGGACAGGGCGATCGGCGAATTCACCGCCGGGTCGATCGGCGTCCGCGAGATGAGTCGATCACCTTGCAGCACATCGACATTCCCGCCGGTGACGAACGACGGGAACTGGACGGTCCCGCGGATCTCGGTGGGGGTGAGGTTCGGCGGTACGGCGAGCGAGAGGCTGACCTCTCCCTGTTGCCCCGGAAATGCGATCGTCGATGACGAGCCGAGATCTCGAAGACTCAACGGCGGTGGCGGGTCACCGGGCACGGCGACCGCGGGTGACGCCGAGAGGGCTCCCACCGATGCACTACCCGCGATGAGCAGGCCCGCCAATCCGACGCCCACCGCATGTTTCCAGCGACCCAGGCAGGACACGTGCAATTCTCCGTTCTCCTCACGCGACCCCGACCCTCACATCGCACCACACCTGAGTAGGGAAGCCGGCGCAGGGTGTCCGATTCGACACCTTTCATCCGATCCGCGCACCGATGTCGTTGCGAGTCGCGAACGTTCCACGGAGCCGCAGCGTTGTCTGCGACGATGGCCTCGGAGCACCCGAGAACACCCGACCAGAGGACCAGCATGCGCCCAGTTCACGTCGGCGACGAGATCGACGGCGGCGTGTATGTGGATGTCGCCGGGACGACGCTGTGGCACTTCTCCGAAGGCAACCCACAGGGCGCGCCGACCGTGCTCTTGCACGGCATCTTCGCCTCGGCGGCATCCTGGGGCGCGCAGGTCTCCGATTTCCTCGACGCCGGACTGTTGCTGTTCATGCCCGAACGGCCCGGTCACGGTCACAGTCCCGACACCGCCAGCGACTTCACCTGTGCGTCCATCGCCGAACGCACGATCGCCTATCTCGAAACGGTCGTCGGACGTCCGGCGAATCTCGTCGGCTGGGGCGACAGTGCGGCCGTCGCACTCGTCATCGCGCGGGACCGTCCCGATCTGGTGAACCGCGTGGTGGCCGTCGGCGGTTACCTCAATCCCGGTGGTCGCCGGATCGACCGATTCGTCCAACTGGTGATGGACCGCAATCCGGTGACCGTCGAGTACCTGCGTACCCACCACGTCGAGATATCCCCCGATGGTCCCGAGCACTTCACCGTCGTCTACGACAAGACGATCCGGATGCTCGCCTCCGAACCCGACTATGCGGTGGCCGATTTCGCCGACGTACCGGCATCGGTGCTGCTGGTGGTCGCCGATCGTGGGCTGGTACGCATGGAGCACGCGCTGGAGATCGTCCGAACGCTGCCGCACGCTCGGCTCGCGGTGCTGCCGGGGACCCACATCCTCCCGGTGGAGGCACCCGAAACGTTCAACCCGCTGGTGCTGTCGTTCCTCGCGGCCGATCCGCCCACCGAGTGGCTACCGGAGTGACCGGTCGCGTCGGCGGTCAGGCCTGCGACGGTGCGTGCACCCGGTTCCAGGCCTGGCGCCGCAGGGTGTCGGGATCGGTGACGACGCGGTCCGGGTCGTTGATGACCAGGACCTTCCGCTCGGCGGTCGTGTAGCCCGGCCAGCCGAGACCGGGGTCGCCGGTGCGGGCGAAAGCAGCCCAGCGGCCCTGCACGCTGTCGGTGACACGACGCGTGCCCGGCCAGTCCGCGATCGCGAGCCCCGCGCCCATCGGCGCGCGGTAGGCACCGAACACGGTGAACAGTTCCGTCGCGTGGGTCGCGCCGAAGCCCGTCGCGTCCAGGACCTTGGTCCGATAGTCATAGCGGTACACGTAGGTCGGCGCGACCTTGCTGTGCCCGTCGGCGAAGGCACTCATCGGTGCCCAGAAGATCGAGTCACCGGCCAGGCGGATCCGGTCGCGGTCGCCGTTGGAGTAGTGGGCGGCGATCTCGCGGCGGACCTCCTCGTCCTCCACCCGCATCAGCATGCGTTCGGAATCGGGCAGGACATTCCAGAGTTTCGCGAAGAGTCTCCCCTCGTCCTTGTTGCTGCCGATCACCAGCGGCACCGGCAGCGTCAGGCCGTCGGCGGCCGCAGCGAGCGGCGAGCGCGGCAGCAGATCGCCGTCGACGACGGGCGCGAACGGGATGGACCCGCCCGAGGACTTGGTCGCGAACCGCATGAGACGGTTGCCCGCTTCGAGCAGCAATGCGGGATTGGGTGTGGTGAGAAGGCGTTGCGCCTCGGCCAGGTCGATGGGGTCCTCGGTGCGCTCCATCGAGGTGTTCCGACGTTGCGGATCGCGGAGGATCCGGACGAACTCGTCGGCGTAGACGGTCGCGGCGTCCTGCTCGACCACGAGTTCCGGGGCGGGACTCTGCGCGATGGCGTGATGGAACAGGCCGGTGGCCTCCGGAGCGGACAGCAGGGCGAGCACCGACGACCCACCGGCGCTCTCGCCGAAGACGGTCACGTTGTCGGGGTCACCGCCGAACGCGGCGATGTTGTCCTGCACCCATCGCAGCGCGGCGATCTGGTCGCGCAGACCCGCGTTGGTGTCGAACGGCCGGTCGTCCGTGGCGAACTGCGAGAGATCGAGGAAACCGAAGGGACCGAAACGGTATTGGATCGTCACGACGACGACGTCCTGGGCACGGGCCAGGAAGGCGCCGTCGTAGAGCGGGGTCGCGGCGGTACCGAGGATGAAGGCGCCGCCGTGGATGAAGACCATCACCGGCCGCGCCGTCGACGACGCGACCTCGGGTGAGAAGACGTTGAGCGTGAGGCAGTCCTCGGCCATCGGCGCGAACTTCCCCGGCGCGACGGCGGTGAACCGCTTCTCCTGGATGGCTGCCTTGGCGAGTCTGGTGCAGTCACGCACGCCGGGCCAGTCGTGGGCCGGTTCGGGCGCGCGGAACCGGCGGTGGGCCACCGGGGGCGCGGCGAACGGAATGCCTCGCCAGCTGATCGTGCCGCGGCGCAGCCGCCTTCCCTGTGCGCCACCGACGACGCCGTTGACCGTGGTGACCTTGGTGTCGAGCAGTGCCATACCCCCACCGTAGACGAATCGCCTGTTACGTCTGCTCAACCGGCGCAGATCTAGAATGTGGCCCATGACCGCCGACAAGGCCCGCTCCGACAAGGCCACCGTCGAACCGGCACGCGCTCGCATCGATCTCAACGCCGACCTCGGCGAGGGAGTCGGCGACGACGAGACGATGCTGACCATCGTGACCAGCGCCAACATCGCGTGCGGTTTCCACGCGGGGACGCCCGCGGACCTGCTGGCGACGTGCCGGGCGGCCGTGGCCGCCGGTGTCCGCATCGGCGCCCAGGTCTCCTATCCCGACCGCGCCGGCTTCGGCCGCCGGTTCATGGAGATGTCGACGCCGGACCTGATCGCCGACCTCGTCTATCAGATCGGCGCGCTCGACGCCCTCGCCCGATCCGTCGGCGGATCGGTGACCTACGTGAAACCCCATGGCGCGCTGTACAACACGGTCGTCCACCACGAGCAACAGGCCGACGCGGTGGTCGCTGCGGTGCGCGACGTGAACCCGGGTCTGGCGATGATGGGGCTACCGAACTCGGAGATTCTGGCCCGCGCCGAACGCGCCGGGCTGCGGATCATCACCGAGGCCTTCGCCGACCGCGCCTACACCCCCACGGGGACACTCGTTCCGCGCACCGAGCGTGGCGCCGTCCTCTCCGACAGCGCGGAGATCGCACGGCGGGTCGTCGAGATGACCACCACCGGACGCCTGACGGCGATCGACGGCACGGTCGTCGCGGTCGACGCCGATTCGATCTGTCTGCACGGCGACACCCAGGGCGCGGTCGGCCACGCCCGTGCGGTTCGCGAAGCACTCGCGCAGGCCGGTGTCGAGGTCGGTCTCACCCGGTCGTGAACCGGCGCGCGGACTACCGCCGGCGCTGGCGTGCGAATTCGGCGAGCACGACGCCAGCCGCGACCGACGCGTTGAGGCTCTCGACCTCCCCGGCCATGGGAATCGACAGGATCGAGTCGCAGCTCTCGCGCACGAGGCGCGACAGGCCCTTGCCCTCCGATCCCACGACGATCACCGTCGGACCGGTGCCGTCGTAGTCATCGAGGGTCACGTCGCCGCCGGCGTCCAGACCCACGAGCTGCGCCCCGGAGTCGGCCCAGTCCTTGAGCGTCCGGGTGAGGTTGGTGGCACGCGCGACCGGGAGTCGTGCGGCGGCACCGGCGCTGGTCCGCCAGGCCACCGCGGTCACGCTCGCGCTGCGTCGCGCCGGGATCACCACGCCGTGCCCGCCGAAGGCGGCCACCGAGCGGATCACCGCACCCAGGTTGCGCGGGTCGGTGATGTTGTCGAGCGCCACCAGCAGCGGCGGGGTGCCGCTGGCCTTGGCGTCGGCCATCAGATCGTCCGGATGGGTGTACTCGTACTCCGGCACCTGCAGGGCGATGCCCTGATGCATTCCGTTGGTGGACAACCGGTCCAGCTCCGGCTTGCCGACCTCGAGGATGGAGATCGCCTGATCGCCGGCGATCTTGACCGCCTCGGCGACACGCTCGTCCGGTTCGGAGTTGGTGGCGATGTAGAGCGCCGTCGCGGGCACGCCCGCACGCAGACACTCGACGACGGGGTTGCGGCCGAGCACGTACTCGGGACCCTCGTCCTTCCCGCGCACGCCGCCCCGGCCGGTGCCCGACTTCGCCGCGGCCTTCGCCCGCTTGTGAGCGGGGTGGTACGGGCGGTCGACCGCCTTCGGGGTGGCGCCGCGGGCCTCGAGACCGCGTCGCCGCTGGCCGCCGGACCCGACGACCTGCCCCTTCTTGGTGCCCGACTTGCGGATCGCACCCTTACGCTTGGAATTTCCTGCCATCACGCCTCACCCTTCAATGCCCACTGTGCACCATCAGGGGTGTCGGTCACCTCGATGCCGGCCTCGGCCAGACGATCCCGGACCGCATCCGCGGTCGCCCAGTCCTTGGCGGAACGCGCGTCGGCGCGCCGTTGCAGTTCGGCGCGCACCAGCACGTCCAGTGCAGAGGTGGCGGCCGAGTCGTCGGCCGCACCGGCCCACTGATCGTCGAGCGGGTCGACGCCGAGGATCCCCATCATGCCCCGCACCGACGATGCGGCGGCCAGCGCGGCCGCCCCGTCACCCGATTCGAGTGCGGTGTTGCCCTGACGGACGACGTTGTGCACGACCGCGAGAGCCGCCGGGACGCCGAGATCGTCATCGAGCGCGTCACCGAAATCGGGGTCGATGTCGCCGACGACCACATCGCCCACGCGGGCGGCGACACGTTCGACGAAGGACTCCACCCGCCGGTAACCGGCGGCCGCCTCGGTGAGCGCACCCGGCGAGTACTCCAGCATCGACCGGTAGTGCGCACTGCCGAGGTAGTACCGCAGTTCGACGGCACGGACGCGCTGCAGCATCGCGGGGATCGACACCACGTTGCCCAGCGACTTGCTCATCTTCTCGCCACCCATGGTGACCCAGCCGTTGTGCAGCCAGTACCGCGCGAACGGGTCTCCGGCGCCGTGCGCCTGGGCGATCTCGTTCTCGTGGTGCGGGAACACCAGATCCATGCCGCCGCAGTGGATGTCGAACTCGGCCCCCAGCAGGCTGGTGGCCATCGCCGAGCACTCCAGATGCCAGCCGGGGCGTCCTGGGCCCCAGGGGGTCGGCCACGACGGCTCATCGGGCTTGGCCGCCTTCCACAGCGTGAAGTCGCGGTGGTCGCGCTTGCCGGTGCCCGCGCTCTCGCCCTGGTGCACGTCGTCGAGCTTGTGCCCGGACAGTGCGCCGTAGTCGGGGAGGCTCCGGACGTCGAAGTAGACGTTGCCGTCGGCGACGTAGGCGTGGCCACGCTCGATCAGGCGCTGCATGTACTCGACCATCTGGGTCACGAAGCCGGTCGCCCGCGGTTCTGCCGACGGCGGCAGGACGCCGAGCGCGCGGTAGGCGTCGTCGAAGGCGCGCTCGTGCGTGGCGGCCCACTCCCACCAGGGACGGCCCGCGTCGGCGGCCTTGCGGAGGATCTTGTCGTCGATGTCGGTGACGTTGCGGACGAACAGCACGTCGAGGCCCTGGTGGCTCAACCAGCGGCGCAGGATGTCGAAGGCGATACCGCTGCGGACGTGGCCGATATGGGGAACACCCTGCACCGTCGCGCCGCACAGATACACCGATGCCTGGCCTGGGCGCAGCGGCACGAAGTCGCGCACCTCTCGGGAGCTGGTGTCAAAAAGGCGCAGGGTCACGACCGGCCATCCTACCGGACCACGGACGGGCCACCGACCGCCCGAGTGGCCGGACGAGACCCGTTCCGGAGCCGGAAAGCCATCAGCCCGCGTCGGCGGCGAGAACCGGGTCGAGGACGGTGCCGACCAGCGCTTGCATCGTGTCGAGTGTGTCGGTGAGGACCGCCACGGCCCGGTCGGTGTGCGGGTACCGCACCCGGACGTGGATGCCGTCGCGGTCACGCCAGAACCACCACTGGGCGGTGTCGGTCGGCTTCTGACTCGAGATCTGCCGGACGACGACGTCGCCACGCGGCATGGGCAGCCGCGTGTAGTCGACGTAGGACATCATGAAGACGTCACTTCGGCCGGGGCGCAGGCGATCGCCGAAGGCCGCGTACACCGGCGTCAGTCCGATCTCCGCCAGCGGGAGCGCCGCCGCGAGGCGTCGCGTGTTCCGGTACATGGCCGCGTACAGGTCGCCGGTCGCGCTGATCAGCATCGGCGCGTTGCCCACCGACCAACTCACGCAGCCCGGCCCCGCCCCGGCCCCGGTGGGCACCACGGTGGCCACTTCATCGGGTCCGCCGGCGGCGTTGATGGCCATGCCGGCACAGGTGAGCACGGCCGGATAGGTACGGGCCCCGCGCCGGTGGACCGTCGAGCTGAACGTCGCGGCGTCGTCGCCGGACATCAGCGTCCGCACCATCGTGTGGACGGGGAGGCTCTCCCCGGCGGCGACCCCGAGGTCGAGCGGGAATTCGGGAACCGTCCAGCCGGTCGCGGTGAGGAACTGCTCCCAGCCACTCAGGCGCGGATCGTCGGCGGTCACCGATGCCTCGGCTTCCGCGACGATCCGGAGTGCGTCGAGGCCGGACTCCGCCGGTGCCGGCGCGCGACCGGCGAGCAGCTCGCAGATCTCGGTCGACACGACGGCCAGTGATCGCGCGTCGACGTAGCAGTGGTCGAAGGCGCACACCAGCGTCGTGCCGCCGGGGCGGGTCACCGCCGCGAGGAAGTGCGGCATCGGTTCGAAGGGATTGCAGGTCGCGCCGATGTACTCGGCCAGTCGGGAGGCGAATGCCGGTGCCGAGAGCCCGTCGTCCGCCTGCCGGAACTCTTCTTTGACGTCGACGCCCGGGTGCAACAGGCGGGTGACGAGGTCACCGGTCTGCACGTAGTGACTGCGGAGCGCGTCGTGGCGGGCGATGATCGTCCCGACGACCTCGCCGAGCAGGTCGACGTCGATCCGTTCCGGGAAATCCAGGGTGAGCGCCATCCAGCCCGGCTGCCCCGCGGCGATCGACGCGAGGTGGAATCGCTCGTTCTCCGACACCGGTACGCTCGACCGGGCGGCCGCCCCGCCCGGTACGGCACGCCAGCACACCAATTCGCCCGGCTCGACCGCCCACGATTCGGAACTCGAGAGCTTCATCGCACAACCGATTCCGTCGCGTACTCGGCCGCATCCGCGTACTCAGCCAGGATTTCGCGCAGGGTCGCGAACTGCTCGAGGATCGATGTTCGCGCCACGTCGTTGTCGGGGATCTGCGACACCACGTCGAGTCCGGTCGCCGTCCGCGTGAACCAGAGGTTGGCGTTGCGCGTGGGACCGAGTCCGGTCAACAGCTGTGTCCCGTTCAGAACCGGGTCGTCACCGATCGGCAGGCGGCGGAGGTCGGTGTAGGACACCATGTACGGACTTCCGTCGAGTCCGCGGAAGACGCCCTCTCCGGCGAGTTGCGCGAGCACCGCGTGCGCGGGGATCTCGGCCGCGCCGCGGGCGAGTCGAACGCTCTGGGCGGCCGCGCGCACCAGGTCGTCGAAATCGACGTCTCCGATGTTCGGTACCTCGACGGAGATCGGCGCGAAGTTGCACAGCCAGCCCTGCGTCCAGAAGTGCTCCGGCGCACGGGTGGCCAGCACGGTCGACACGAAGAACCGGTCACGACCGGTCATTCGACGGTGCCACTCCGCGAGCGCCGCATAGATGAGCCCGGAGAAGCTGCCGTCGGTCGCGGCGATCCGGGCATCGCAGCGAGCGAGAGCCTCGGCGTCGAGCAGCACTGTCTGTGCCGTGACCGACGGCTTCGGCAGCCCGTCGGTGAGCCCGAGGTCGAGCGGACAGCTCGGCGTACGACCGTCGTTGTGCACCAGTGCGTCCCGCCAGACCGCGACACGATCGTCGGCGGGGTCGAGTGAGGCCGCGATCCGGCGTTCCGCCAGCACCGCGTCCCCGAAGGATCCGGCCGGCGCCAGCTCTGCGGGCTCGCCGGCACAGTGGCCCCGGTACAGCTCGACGATCTCGAACATCGCGAGGACCAACGAATATCCGTCGCCCCGGGCATGATCCGTCGAGACGAAGAACGTGAAGCCGTTGTCGTCGCAGGTCGCGCCCCACCACGAACCCGGAACCAGATCGGACCAAGCGGTCTCGACGGCCCGGCCGCCCACCCAGTCACCGAGTTCGGCGTCGTCCACGTGGACGGATTCACGGTCCGCGGTGACGATCTCGACCTCGTCCGGTGGCGACACCCATCGCTCGTGCCCTGCCGGACCCGAGCGATAGTGCGCGCGCAACTCCTCATGGCGCCGAACGAAGTCGGTCAGCGCGGCCGACATGGCATCGGGCACCAAGGGAGTATCGAATCGTGTTGCGGCGACGATGAATCCGTGGTGCGCCTCGCCCTCCCGGCGTTTGGCGGCCATCGTCGCCAGATGGTCGGATTGCAGGAACGACACCCCGTCGCCCCAGCGTTGCGCTGCTTTCGCAACACGGTCCGGATCGCGCAGCTCCCACTCGACGGCCCGCCCACCGGTCAGGTGTGGGCGGAGCCGAGCGACCAGCGACCCGGAATCGCTGAACCGGGGAGGGATGTCGCGTGACTGCAGCGTTCCCGACATCAGCTGCCGAGGACGCCTGTCGGGCTTCCGGCGGACAGGACCGCGCGGTCGATACCGGTGGGTCCGTCCACCGCACCCGCACGGTAGGAATACTCGCAATCGCCCTCGGCGACTATCTCCTTCAGCGTCGCGTGGAACGTCGACAGGAAGACCTCGACAGCAGGTGCGTTCGCGGCCGGGAAACGGGCAGACACGTTGACGCCGGTGGGGATGCGGTTGATCCAGAAGTAGACCTCGTCGGCTTCGCGGGTCGCGCTGCGCAGCACCCGTGCCGCACGCGGCTCCCACTCGGTCGAGCCCTCCGCGTGTCGAAGGTCGATGTAGGACACCACGAATCCCGGAGGTGTCACGTCCCCACCGATCAGCTCGGCGACCGGCGCGAACGGGGCAGCGCCCACATCCTTGTACTGGGCCGCGGTGGCCGCGACGGCGGTCAGCGCGTCGGTGAACTTCAGCGGCCGGCCCGGACGGACGGCCACCGGGATGATCCCGACGAACCAGCCAACCGCCTCGCCCCACTCGATCGCGTTGCGGGTGTGGATCGGACTGATGAAACGGAGATCCGCGGAACCGGTCAGGGCCGCCGATGTCATCGACAGCGCGGTGTAGATGCCGGCGGTCATCGACGACCCGGCCGCCTTGCAGATCGCGTCGAATCGCTTGGTGTCGGCGGCGTCGAGCAGCCAGTCCGACAGGGTGGCCTGGAAGCCCTCGTCCGGGGTCCGCTGAGCCGCGATGGTGCGCGGTGCATCGGTGGGGACGTCGAACTGCGGGAACCGCGGGATCGACTCCGGCTGTACGGCGGTGGTGGTGTCGTCGAAGAAGGTGCGCCACTGGCTCACCGCTGCGTTGTTGGCGTCGATCTGCTCACCGAGACGACGCTCGGCGTCACTGAAGTCCAGGTAGCTGCCGAATGCCGCGAGTCCGTGCGGCTCGCCGGTGACCTCGGCGAGGTACAGCGCGGTCAGTTCACGGATCGCGAACACCTGGGTGTAGGCGTCCATCACCGTGTGATCGGCGGCGAACACGACGAGGAAACCATCGTCGTCGCCGGGCGTCTCGACCGTCACCGCAATGCAGTGCGGCCACGCCAGCGGGGTGACGGTGGTGTTGAAGTATTCGGTGACGAGTTCGGAGACCTCGGCGGGTTCCAGATCGGACCCGAACGCCCGCTCGTGCACCGAGATCGTATCGGCGGCGACGGTGATGCGGGTCAGGTCGCCCTGCGGGTGCCCGGCATCGTGGACGCGCACCGAGGTCCGGAACGCCTCATGCCTGCGGTACCACGCAACGAGCGTGCGCGAGAACGCATCACGATCGAGCGGACGCTGAATCCGGAAAGCGGTCCCGATCCACTGGCTGTACCAGTCGGAGCCCTCACGAACCGCACGTCGGGCGTGCTCGAGGTGCATGTACGACAATTGTCGTGAATCGCTCTGCCACTCGGACGCGTCAACCGCGGGCTCCCAGGCGGTGACGGTTCCGCCGGGCATCGAGTAGTCGGTCAGTTCGGTGTATTCCATCACAACCTCTCGTGTTGTCACACGTTCTGGCCCCCTGATGGTTCATGCTCGGCTCCTCCCCTGAAGCCGCCCCGGCGCGTCGAGTACCGGTCAGTTCCGCCGGCGACAGCCGTCGGAGACCCACCTCCTCATCCGGTCCGTATGGGATCCGCGCACTGTCACAGACCCAATCCGCGTGCAATCGTGGGCCAGGACTGACGCTGCTGGTCCACCCAGTACGGCCACGAGTGCGTGCCGGGATCGACATATCGGATCGTGGCGGGAATCTTCAACTGTCCGAGTCGGGCCTGCAGCTGCTGCGTACACCACAGCGCGCCGAGCTCGATCGCACCACCCACGACCTGACGATCGGTCGGATTGTCGTTGCCAGGATAACCGGGAGCGTCGTACTTGCCAGGCCGTCCGGTCCCGGTGGAGACGTAGACCTCGGTGCCTCTCAGACCGGCGGCCCGCATGAGAACGTCGTGCGCGGCCCAGGCGGGGTCGGAGGGCGGCCCCCACATGTTGTCGGGGTTGCCGCCGAAGGCGGTCACGATGCCTCGCGGGTATGCCTGACCAGCAGGTCCGGTGGTCGTGAAGCACCCGCTGTAGGCGGCGACCGCGTCGTAGAAACCGGGGTTCCGGACGGCGAGGACCAGCGCGGCGCCGGCCCCCATGGACAGTCCGGCGAGACCACGTGCACCGTTGCCGTCGAAGCGTTCGTCGATCAGCGGGGGCAACTCGCGGGTGAGAAATGTCTCCCATTTGTAGCGACCGAGCACAGGATCGTCGCGCTGCCAGTCGGTGTAGAGACTGCCGTTGCCCGCGATGGGCATGACGACGTTGACGTTCTTGTCGGCGTAGAAGCCCGCGACGTCGGTCTTCAGAGTCCAGATGCTCTTCTCCGGGTTCTCCTCACCCAAACCACCGAGCAGGTACAGCGACGGGCGGGGCCCAGCCGATGCCTCAGGTGTCACGACCTGCACCTTGACGGTCTTCTGCATGGCTGCGGAGTAGACGTACACACCGTGGGAGTGCGGGCCTTCCGCCACGACGCGCTCGATGGTCGAACGAGCCGGCGTCGCATTCGCCCCGCCCGCCTGCGCGAGACCGGCAAAGGCCGTCAGCGCAGCCGCCAGTACGGCGATGAGAGCGGTGGTCTGCGATGCCACGCGGCGATCTGATGTACGGCGGGCGGCACCCGTCATGTCGTCGCGTCCTCCGGATTCTGCGAAAGGATCAATGGAATGACCCGATGGCAACAAGATGCTGAAGGCCACCGAAGTTAGGCGCGCCTCACAGTGATGACGACAGTAACCTGCTTCGCGTCGAATTGATAGTTGAACAAACGAAGAAACGCCCGGGGGATCAGCGAAAATCAGGGACGTAATCGCCCGCTCGGGGTGACTCGACGCCGAGCCGCCGTGGACCCGGAGAACCCGAGGGCCTCGGGTAGGGTTGCGGTGTCCTGTCGGCCTGTACGGCCATGCGCCGCACCGCAGCCGCCGGGACCGATGACCGTGATTCCTGGACCATCGTCTACATCGATCACCGAACTTTTGCATGCACGAACGGCAGCTGCAGACATGAAACTCGCACCCCTTGACCGGTCCACCCGGGTCAGCCGGGACGTCCCTGTGGATCGGCTCACACCCGACGACGACCTCTTCGTGAAGATGGACGTCGTGCTCGATCTTCCCGTCGTCACGCAGACGCTCTGGCGGTTCCCCGGCACGATCGACGTCGACGCCATCGCGTCGGTGGCCGAGCGACTGCGTCGCGGACGTCTCGGCCGGCTGGTCGGGGGTCGCCGCGGGCCGGGACGGGCCTACTGGCGCTACACGCACGACGCAGGCGACTTCGCCATCGACACCGAGCCCCTGCCGGCCGGCGGAGAAGAGGCGTGGGGTCGCGCCCGGGCTCTCGACCCGCTCGACATCGTGAACGGTCCCGCCTGGCGGCTGTCCGTCGCGCGTACCGTCGACGATGCCTCGGTCGTGGTATCGCTGACGATTGCTCACGTCATCGCCGACGGCGGTGCGGGTACCTCCGCGATCGTCGAGGCGGTCAACGCCACCCCCTATCTCCCCGGCACCACGCCCGGGATCGCCGACGACGTGCTCGACGCAGCGGACCTGCTCCGCACCGCGGGCACGACCGCCTACCGCGTGTGGCGCGAGAGCCGAGGGGGATCACCGGAATCGCCCGCCCGGGTGACGGACAACCCCGCCCCCGACACCGACCTGACCAAGGCCGAAGCCACGCCGAACGCGACCGTGCTCATCCCGCACGCCGACTACGCGGCAGCGGCGACGTCGCGCGGTGGCACGGACAACAGTCTGTTCGCAGCATTGATGGTCGGCATCCTGAAACGCTGCGGCCGGGTTTCCGACGGCGACGTGGTTCCGGTGTCGCTGCCGGTCTCCACCCGTACGGATGGCGACCGACGCGCCAACGCGACCTCGGGTGCGACGGCTTTCGTCGAGGTTGCGCCCGGCCGGTACGAGGACCTGACCGATGTCCGCGTCGCCTGCAAAGAGGCCTACGGCCGTCTGGCGGAGAAGTCCAGCGCGGTGGCCAACAGCGCGGTCATCCTGCAAGCAGTGAACGACTCCATCGCCCGACGCCTCGCGGCCAACGCCACTACCCCGCTGTGTCTGGCGTCGAACTTCGGTCCGATGCCCGACGAGTTCGTCACGCTCGGCACCGGCACCCGCGCCACGATGGCGATCCGGGCCGTCACCGTGACCGAGGACGTGACCCAACTGCGCGACCGCAAGGGGGGTATCAGCGGATGGCTCGGGATCAACGACGACCACGTGATGTTGAGTGTCAGCTCGCTCGACCCGGTGCGCATCCCCGACACCTCGATGATGCGCAGCCTGCTGACCGACGAGCTCGCAGCCTGGGGGCTGCACGGAACCGGTTGGGGCGCATGAGGATTTCGTTCACGGTTCACGGCAGCCGCGGCGACATCCAGCCGGCGGTGGCCGTCGGCGCCGAACTCGCCCGGCGCGGGCACGAGGTCCGGTTCGCGGTCCCCGAGGATCTGGTTGAGCTGACGGCCGCCACCGGCCTGGACACCCGGGTGCTCGCGCCCTCGACGGGCGAGTTGTTGGCCGGCCCGCTGGTCAAGCAGCGACTGAAGTCGAAGAACCCGAAGGTGCGACTAGCGGCCCTACGCGAGGTCGCCGACCACGGTCGCGCCACCTCGGAGCAGGTGATGAGTGAACTCGCGGATGTCTCGGACATTCTCGTGACCGGCCCGCTGGCACAGGATCGCGCCGATGCGATCGCCGAGAGCCGCGGGATCCCGTTCGCGCCGTTGCACTACTGCCCCTTGCGGCCCAATGCGGGAGTGGACGTCGGATACCGAAGCAACCCGCGCCCGGTCTCCCGGGCGTTGTGGTGGCTGGCCGACCAGACGTACTGGATGACCACGCGCTCGGCGGATCGCCGACTGCGCACCGAACTCGGCCTCCCGCCGGCGAAAGGCCCACTGGGAAGCCGACTTCGGCGTCAGGGCAGACCGGAGGTCCAGGCCTACGATGCCGCCCTCTTCCCCGGGCTGGAGAGCGACTGGGGGCCGCAACGTCCGCTCGTCGGATTCCTGTTGCCGGACAAGGACACTCGTGCCGCGCTCCTGAACGGCGACGACGCCACCTCACATGCGGTCGAGTGGGCGACCGCCGGCGAGGAACCCGTCTACGTCGGCTTCGGCAGCATGAAGATCACCGCCGAACAGATCGGCGGAATCGTCACCACTCTCCTCGATCGCGGGCTGCGGGTCATCGGGCACACCGATCACGAACTCCCCCGACATGAGCGGCTTCTACACCTCGACCAGCCGGTCGACCACGAGGCCCTGTTGCCCCGGTGTCGCGGCGCGGTGCACCACGGGGGCGCCGGCACCACTGCGGCGGCGACCCGGGCGGGTATCCCGTCGGTGATCGCCTGGCTCAGTGCGGATCAGCCGATGTGGGCGGCAGCCCTTCGGCGGGCGGGCGCCGGTTCCGGGAACAAGCTGGCACGCTTCGGTCCATCCGACCTCGACCCGCTCACCGATCCGGCGGTGGCCGCGGCGGCCGCGCGTCTCGGCCGAGAACTCACGCCGCCGGCCGATGCCGTCGACCGTGCCTGCGAGATTCTGCTGGACACCGCGTCGCGCTGAGCCGACTCCCCGCGCTGCGGTCGACGAACCGAACTAGGCGTCGTCGAGGAGCGCGGTGGCGACCGCGGCGATCCCCTCGCCCCGACCGGTCATCCCGAGACCATCGGTGGTGGTCGCCGACACGGACACGGGTCCGCCGACGGCCGCCGACAGCACTTCCTGCGCCTCCGCACGACGCAGACCGATCTTGGGCCGGTTGCCGATCACCTGGACGGCGGCGTTCACGACGCGAAGCCCTTCGGCGGCGATCAGCTCGGCCACATGGGTGAGCATCGCGACTCCCGAGACGCCCTCCCATTCGGGCCGCCCGGTGCCGAACACCGAGCCGACGTCGCCGAGTCCGGCGGCCGAGAGCACCGCGTCACACAGTGCGTGAGCGCCGACGTCGCCGTCGGAATGGCCCTCACAACCGGGCTCGTCGGGAAAGTGCAGGCCGACCATCCAGCATTCGGCTGAGGAGTCGACCCGATGCGCGTCGGTACCGATCCCGACCCTCATCGTCGGGCCTCGGGACCGGGAGTCGGTTCCCCGACGACGCTCCGGACGATACGGAGGTCCCACGGTGTGGTGATCTTCATGGCGAGAGGGTCTCCCGGGACGACGTGAACGGGGATTCCGCAGCGTTCGGCGAGGCCGGCGTCGTCGGTCGCGAGACCGGAGTCGTCGGCGTGTGCCCGCAGCAACGCCTCGCGGGTGAAACCCTGCGGGGTCTGCACCGCGCGGAGTTCTTCGCGGTCGACGGTCCGGGTCACGAGTTCGAGTCCATTCGCGTCCGGCGCGACCTGCTTGAGGGTGTCGACGACGGGTACCCCGGGAACCACTGCGGGGTGACCGGCGGCCACGGCTTGCACGACGCTCGTGAAGACATGAGCGGGTGTGAGCGGCCGCGCCGCGTCGTGGACGAGGAGTATCTGTGCAGCGTCGGCGGCGGCGATACCCGCGCGCACCGAATCGGACCGATGGGCACCGCCCGACACGACGACGACCCCGGGGAGCAGCTCTCGAGCACGCTCCACGAGGTCGGCCGGTACCACGACGACGATCGACGCCCCGAGCGAGTCGGGGATGTTGTCGACGCAACGCTCGATGATGGTGACACCGCACAGGTCGACGAAAGCCTTGGGAACCGGCTCGCCGAGTCGGGTTCCCGACCCGGCAGCCGGGATGATGACGCAGACTTTTGCGCCGGAATCGTCCGGCGTGGTGGTCAATTGGTTTCCTGAGCCAGGCACGACCCGACGTCAGGAGGCGGCAGCGAGGACCTCGTCCAGAATGCTGGTCGCCTTCTCGTCATCGGTGTTCTGCGCGAGCGACAGCTCGTCCACGAGGACCCGACGGGCACGGGTCAGCATCCGCTTCTCACCCGCCGACAGTCCGCGGTCCTGCTCACGACGCCACAGGTCGCGCACGATCTCGGCGACCTTGATGATGTCGCCCGAGATGAGCTTCTCCTGGTTCGCCTTGAAGCGCCGTGCCCAGTTGGTCGGCTCTTCGGTGTGCGGGGCCCGCAGCACCTGGAAGACCTGGTCGAGACCTTCCTGCCCGACCACGTCGCGGACGCCCACGTATTCCAGCTTCGTCGAGGGAATCTGAACGGTCATGTCACCGTCGGCAACCTTGAGAACAAGGTATTCGATCTGCTCACCCTTGATGGTCCGGGTAACGATGTCTTCGACCCGAGCAGCACCGTGATGGGGGTAAACGACGGTGTCGCCAACTTTGAAATTCAATGTTCCTTGCCCCTTTCGAGTGAACCCAGTCTAGCACGGGCGTTCCGAGGGCCCCACCCAACGGTGCAGGTCAACGCGGTGAACCGGTTTCAGTGCCGCCTCTTCCGAGGTGGCAAGGGGTGCCGTAGCAGCGTGTTGGGCATCACGCAACACCTGGCCCGGGGCAGCCGACCGGACCCCTTCGCCGACCCGGTGGACACGCCCGCGCGGACACGAATCGGGCACCCGGGCGGACTTTTCCGCACGGCCCCCACTACGCTGCGTAGTGCAGGGTTTCGCGCGCTGCAATTCGACTTCGTTTGACCTGGGAGGATCGGGTGTCAGTGCTTCCACTATCCGCACGGCGGTCGGCGGTTCGGCCATCTCGTCTGGCCACCGCAGTAGCCACGATCGGCATCGCCGTTGCCCTGGGCACCACCGGTTGCGGTGCGGGACAGATCTCGCAGACCGCCAACCAGCTGCCCGCCGTCAACGGCGCGAACGTCAACATCGACTCGCTGCAGCTGCGGGACGTGCAGATCCTCTACCCGGAGAAGGACGCACCGACCGTCTTCGGCAACGGCGGGCCCTTCGAGATCGCGTTCGTCGTCGCGAACTCCGACCCGACGGTCTACTACCGCCTGAAGGAGATCAAGCCCGAGAAGGGGTCGATCGAGTTCGTCGAGGGCAGCGACTCCGCCGATCGCGTCATCCCGCCGGGCCAGGCCCTGCGCGGCGGCACACCCGTCGGCGCCACGCGTGACGGCGAGAAGAAGGTCACCGCCGAGCTGACCAACGCCGGTGACACCGTCGCCAGCGGACTGACCACCGATCTGACGTTCGTCTTCGAGAAGCGCGAGGGCAACGGCTCGTGGGTCCCCGCCGGTGAGACCACCGTGCAGCCCCCGGTCGATGCCGGCGCGAAGCTCGAGCGCCAGGACGTCGCCCGCAACGCGGAGCCGACGTTCTACAACCAGCATCACGGCGAGGCCGGCCCCGGGGACTCCGAGGGCGGCGCTCCGGAGACCGGAAGCGAAGAGGGCGGCGGGCACTGACCCCTCCCCGGAACACACACGACGAGGCCTGGCATCCGCCGGGCCTCGTCTGTTTTGTCGGTGCGCCCGCCTAGGCTGACCGGGTGGCAAAACCCAAATCCTCGTATCGCTGCACCGGTTGCGGTCACCAGGTCGCCAAATGGGTCGGACGCTGCCCCGAATGCGGCGAGTGGGGATCGATCGACGAGGTCGCCGGCGTGCCCACGTCCTCGCGGACGACCGCCGCGGTGGCACCGTCGAGCCCGGCTCTGCGCATCACCGAGGTCGACGCCGAGTCGTCGGCGGCGGTGCCGACCGGTATCGGTGAGCTCGACCGCGTCCTCGGGCGCGGCGTCGTCCCGGGGTCGGTCATCCTGCTCGCCGGAGAACCCGGCGTGGGCAAGTCGACGCTGCTGCTCGAAGCCGTCAAACACTGGGCCGCCAAGGATCGCGTCGCGCTGTACATCACCGGCGAAGAATCGGCCGGACAGGTCCGGATGCGGGCCGAGCGCACCGGCGCGGTGCACCCCAACGTCTACCTCGCCGCCGAGACCGATCTCGCGACCATCCTCGGCCACGCCGACACCGTGCGCCCGACGCTGATGATCATCGACTCGGTCCAGACCGTCGTGGCATCCGGCGCCGACGGCGTCACCGGTGGCGTCACGCAGATCCGTGCCGTCACCACCGCGCTGGTCTCACTGGCGAAGAACCGGGGCATCGCGGTGATCCTGGTGGGCCACGTGACCAAGGAGGGCGCGGTCGCCGGCCCCCGCTCACTCGAGCACCTCGTCGATGTCGTACTCGCCTTCGAGGGCGACAAGCACTCGACGCTGCGCATGGTCCGGGGCGTGAAGAACCGCTTCGGCGCAGCCGACGAGGTCGGCTGCTTCGAACAGCGCGACGACGGCATCCACCAGGTTCCCGATCCGTCGGGAATCTTTCTGCACCAACGGGATTCGGATGTGAGCGGCAGCGTCACCATGGTGACGATGGACGGCAAACGCGCGCTCGTCGGCGAGGTCCAGGCACTCGCCAACGGCACCGAGATGTCGAACCCCCGTCGGGCGGTGTCAGGTCTGGACTTCAACCGGGTGGCGATGGTCCTCGCCGTCCTCCAGGCGCGCGCCGGCCGCAAAGAACTGGCGAAGTCCGAGGTCTACCTCTCGACCGTCGGCGGCATGCGAGTCACCGAACCCGCTGCCGATCTCGCGATCGCGCTCTCGGTCTATTCCACCCTGACCCAGCGACCGGTCCCCCAGTCGACCGTCGTCATCGGGGAGGTCGGTCTCGGCGGCGAGATCCGTCGGGTCTCCGCGGTCGCTCGCCGCCTGGCGGAGGCCAAGCGACTCGGTTTCCGGGAGGCGATCATCCCCGCGGCCACCGACGAGGAACTCCCGAAGGGCATTCGCATCCTCCGGGTCGCCAACCTCGGCGACGCCGTTCACCTGCGCGACTCCGACCCGGTGGACGCGCCGTTCTGACCCCTCGTCAGAGCTGCGGTTTGCCGCCCAGATACTCCGCCGCCTTCGCACTGTTCTCGACGTGCTCGGCGAAGTGCTCCCGGACGTCGACGGTCACGAACACACCGTTCGCACGCGCCACCGGCCGCTCCGGATCACCCAGGTGCGCAACACCTTCGGTGTAGATCTTGCGCCGCTGCCGGCCCAGGATCTCCGCGCGGAGATGAAGCGTCTTGCCCACCGGTATCGGCTGCAAGAAATCAACCTGGAGGTGGACGGTCACCCCGGGCGGGCCGAGGAGTCGCGGCGTCATACCCATGACGTCGTCCAGCGCACTGGAGAGGATGCCGCCGTGGATCACGCCCGGCCCACCCTCCATCCACTGCTCGACAGGCATCTTCGCCTCCACGGTGAAGCCCTCGCCGGCGTACATCTCGAGGTGCAGACCGTGCGGGGATTCCGCGCCGCAGCCGAAGCACATCAAGTTGTGTGGTCGCATGACCTCACCGGGCTTGGCCGTCTTCGGATGACGCTCGAGCACGTCGAGCTCGTCGGGCACCACAAAACTGCTGCTCTTCACATCCCGGTACCCTAGTCACCGTCGACGACCCGCGCAGACGCGAGTCGCCCGTCCCGGGGAGATTCGGCTGCCGAAGGGAAAACAGTGCTGACCGATGCGGTGAAGTCCGAGCTCACGCGCGAGACCTTGGCGCGCGTCGCGCCGGGCACCCCGCTGCGCGACGGCCTGGAACGGATCCTGCGCGGCGGCACCGGCGCCCTGATCGTGATCGGGCACGACTCCGACGTGGAGAAGATCTGCGACGGCGGCTTCCACCTCGACGTCGAATTCGCCCCGACGCGGCTGCGCGAGCTGGCGAAGATGGACGGGGCGGTGGTGCTGTCGACCGACGGCAAACGCATCGTGCGCGCCAACGTCCAGCTCGTGCCGGATCCGTCGATCCCCACCGAGGAGTCGGGTACCCGGCACCGCAACGCCGAACGCACCGCGATCCAGACCGGCCATCCGGTGATCTCGGTCAGTGCCTCGATGTCGATCGTCAGCGTCTACGTCGACGGCGCTCGCCGCGTCGTGGAGAGCCCCGACCCCATCCTCTCGCGCGCGAACGTCGCCCTGGCGACCCTGGAGCGGTACAAGGCACGCCTCGACGAGGTCATCGCCGCGCTGTCGCGAGCCGAGATCGAGGACTACGTGCTGCTGCGCGACGCCATGTCGACCGCACAGCGGATGGAGATGGTGCGGCGCGTGTCGGTGGAGATCGAAGAGTACGTCCTCGAGCTCGGCACCAACGGCCGGCAGGTGAGCCTGCAGCTCGAGGAGCTCATCAGCGACAACGACACGATGCGCGAACTCCTCGTCCGCGACTACTTCGCCAGCCCCGAACCGGCCACCGCCGAGGATGTGCGCCAAGCCCTCGAGGTCATCGAGGGACTCAGCGACGCCGATCTGCTCGACCTCACCCAGCTCGCCGGCGCCTTCGGCTACCCGACGACCATCGAGGCCCAGGACAACGCCATGAGTCCGCGCGGCTACCGGCTGCTCGCCCGCATCTCACGGTTGCAGTTCGCGCACGTGGACCGCCTCGTTCGCAGCTTCGGCACCCTGCAGGCGCTGCTCGCCAGCACGTCGGCCGATCTGCAGGCCGTCGAGGGCATCGGGAGCATCTGGGCGCGGCACATCCGCGAGGGACTGTCCCGCCTCGCGGAGACGAGCATCGAGCGCTACGACTAGCGGCCCGACGAGAACGATCAGGGCTCTTGCGCCGGGGCGACCACGTTGAAGGTGATCGGGAACGACTCGCGCTCCCCGATCTTGCCGATGGCGGAGTACGAACCGGCGGGCACCTGGGTCCGCGGACGCTCACAGCCGGGGCTACTGGTGGTACCCGACCAGGTGATGGTGTCCTTGACCTGCTGTGCGGGCTTGAGGACCACGTTGTTCACCGTGTCCAGCGGCGAACAGTCCCGCGCCGACCACAGGGTGCGCGATCCGTCGAGAGTCCGGACGATGACGTTCTGGACCGACTTGCCCACGTCGCGGGTGCATTCGGACAGCCCGGCATTGGTGGTGACGATCGTGAAGACCGGTTGCTGACCGATCGTGTATGTCGGCTTGTCGGTGTAGAGGACCACCGAGATTGCCTGATCCGGGCAGAGGTTGGGTCCCGCGGGACCTCCCGGTGCACCGGCTGGACTCGCCGATTCCGGAGGTGAGGACGCCGATGCGGGCGCACCGCCCGGTACTCCTCCACCCGCGGGAGCATTGCCGCCCGGAGCACCCCCGGCACCGGCGTCGCCGGCGGCGGACGGTTCGGACGACGGCGGTGCCGACTCCGAGGACGGAGCCGCACTGCTCGACGCGGACGCGGTGGCCGCGGTGTTCTGCGGAGCGTCTCCACCGGAGGTCATCCACACGATGAGGGCGACGACCAGCCCCACGATGACCAGCGCACCACCCCCGGCGACAACGCGTCGTCGCCAGTAGATCTCGGGTGGCAGCGGGCCCTGGGGTTCGATCACGCCCACAACGCTAACGGCCGGGTCTTGACTTCCGGTTGATCACGTGCGGCGTGTCGCGGCCGAAAAGCGGCCCCGAACAGGCAAAGTCTAGAGTTCGCCTTCAGGCTCGGGGCCGCTCGGAGGGTCAGGCGCTCTCGGGCACCGCTTCGGCCCGGGGATGTTCGCCGATGTCACCGAACACGCCCTGGAGGCTCACCCGGCCCTCGCTCAGCTTGTACGTCAAGCCGACGATCGCCAGTTTGCCGGTGCTGATGCGGTCGGCGATGATCCGGCTGCGCTGCATGAGCAGACGTCCGGTCTCGACGACGTGGCGGGCCTCGAACTCGTCGACCCGGGTCAGGCCCTCACTGCGTCCGGCCAGAATGCTCGGCGTGACGCGTTCGACGACGTCGCGGATGTAGCCGCCGGGGATCTGGAGGTCGTCGAGGGCGTCGAGGGTCGCCTTCACCGCGCCACAGCTGTCGTGGCCGAGGAGGACGATCAGCGGGACGTCGAGAATCTCGACGGCGTACTCGAGCGAGCCCATCACCGCCGAGTCGATGACGTGACCGGCGGTGCGGACCACGAACATGTCGCCGAGTCCCTGGTCGAAGATGATCTCCGCGGCCAGGCGGGAGTCCGCGCAACCGAACAGGACCACGTGCGGGTACTGCCCGTCGGCGAGTCGTGTTCGATCCTCGATACCCTGGCTCGGATGTTGAGATTCTCCGGCCACAAAACGGTCGTTTCCATCGCGCAGAATGCGCCAGGCCTCACGTGGTGTCTTTCCGATCATGCTCAATAGTGTGCCACCCGAACGATTGATCGGTTGGTTCGATACCCATGAGCGCGACCTGCCGTGGCGGGATCCGGCATGTACCGGGTGGCAGATCCTCGTCAGCGAGATCATGCTCCAGCAGACCCCGGTGTCCCGCGTCCTGGAGCCGTGGCGGGCCTGGGTCGAGCGATGGCCGGTGCCGTCGGCGATGGCTGCCGAGTCCGCCGGCGAGGTTCTCCGTGCCTGGGGCAAACTCGGCTATCCCCGACGCGCGCTACGCCTCCACGAGTGCTCGAAGGTCCTCGCGAGCGATCACGACGACCGGGTGCCCGAGGACGTCGAGACGATGCTGACCCTCCCCGGAATCGGTGACTACACCGCACGGGCGGTCGCCTGCTTCGCCTACGGTCAGGCCGTTCCCGTCGTCGACACCAACGTCCGCCGGGTGATCGCGCGGGCGGTGCACGGTCGCGAGCAGCCGGGTAACCCGTCGCGCCGCGACCTCGACGACGCCGAGGTGCTCCTCCCCCGCTCCGCCGCCACCGGTTACGCAGCCAGCGCACCGCGGTTCTCGGCGGCACTGATGGAACTCGGCGCGCTGGTGTGCACGGCCCGGAACCCCAAGTGCGACAACTGTCCTCTCGTCGACTGCACCTGGGTCCGACTAGGCCGGCCCGCTCACACCGGCCCACCGCGGAAGACCCAGAAGTTCGCCGGCACCGACCGCCAGGTCCGTGGCCTGCTGCTGGATGTGCTGCGCGGTACCACGGGTGCGGTGGAACGGGCGAAGCTCGACGTGGTGTGGACGAGCGACACCGCACAGCGCGACCGCGCCCTCGACTCCCTGCTCGTCGACGGTCTCGTCGAGATCACCGCCGACGGCCGCTACTGTCTGGCGGGCGAGTGCTGAGTCCGCCCGACCACCGGCGTCACCGCAGGTCGGGAAACACCGGGCGACGCCGAGAAGACAACTCGCCCACGAGCGCCCATAATCCGTGCCAACATCGATGACCAGTCATTTGATCGTTCGGGCATAGTCTCCCGCTACGCCTGAATCGTTGCTAATGTCCCGATCCATGAGTCAGCCGCCGTATCCTCCTGTCCCGCCGTCGGACCCGAACCAGCCGGGCCAGCCTCCGCAGTACGGTCAGCAGCCCCCGACCCCGCCCCAGTACGGGCAGCAGCCCGGGTACGGGCAGCAACCGCCTCAGTACGGCCAGCAGCCCGAGTACGGCCAGCCGCAGTACGGTCAGGCACCGCCCCCGCCGCCCCCGGGTGCACCGCAGTACGGGGAAATGGGCGCCTACCCCGGCGGTCCGGGCGTCCCCGGCACCAAGGTCGATGTGGGCGAGGCGTTCTCGTGGGCCTTCAACAAGTTCAAGAACAACGCCGGGGCGATGATCCTGCCGGGTCTCGCGGTGTTCCTGCTCGGTGCTGCACTCATCGCGGTGGGATTCTCGGCGGTGGCACTCTTCGGCACCACCGAGAGGGTCGACTACGGCAACGGTTTCTACTACGAGGAAACGTCGCTGGGCTTCGGTGGTTCGGTCCTGCTCGCGCTCGTGTACGCCGTGTTCATCGTGGGCCTCCTCTACATCCAGGCGAGCATCATCTCGGGCGCGGTGCGCGTTGCCAACGGCGAACCGGTGACCGCGAAGTCGTTCCTGACCCCGATCCGATTCGGGCCGGTCGTCGGCACCGCGATCCTGGTCGGCATCATCACCGCGATCGGCTACGCACTGTGCATCATCCCCGGCATCATCGCGATGTTCTTCCTGATGTTCTCGGTGGTCGCGACCATCGACAAGAGCCTCTCGCCCATCAACGCGATGAAGACGTCGTTCGAGCTGACCAAGTCGAAGGTCGGCGACTCGATCATCACGTTGCTCGTCACGTACGCCATCAACCTCGTCGGCGTACTCGTCTGCTACGTCGGACTGATCGTCGCCGCCCCGGTCGCCCAGCTGTTCCTGGTGCACTGCTGGCGTCGACTCAACGGCGCACCGATCGCACCCGCCGATCCCGCCTGATCCTCATCCACCTCTCGGGGCGCGCACGAGCCATCGTGTGCGCCCCGACCCATATGGCGGGTCAGGTGTCGAGCCCCGACAGAAACGCCTCCACCGCACCGCGATACACGTGCGGCGCATCGTCGTGGACGAGGTGTCCGGCACCGTCCACGCGCAGATACTGCGCGTGCTCGTTGACCTCGCACATGCGACGCATCTGGCCGGGCGGTGTCACCGTGTGCTCGGCTTCGATCACCAGCGACGGCACCGCGACCTCCTGCCACTGCGACCAGAAGTCGCGCACCCCCCACTCGTCGGCGATCGCGCGCCACAACGGGATCCGGCCGTGGAGCCGGCCGTCGTCGAAGGCCTCGTAGAAGTACCGGCCGGCGACCGGGCCGAACATCGCGATCGCCTCGTCGACGGAATCGAAACGCTCGGGCCACGACTCGAACCACGGCGTCCAGTTGGTGGTGGTCCGGCCACGGAAGTCGGGGGCCATGTCCTCGACCACGAGAGCCGTGACGAGCTCCGGGTACTCGGCCGCCGCGCACCAGGCGTGGAGCGCCCCCATCGAGTGCCCGATGAGGACCGCCGGCCCGCGGTCGATCCAGATGAGGATCTCGGCGAGGTCGGCGACGAACCGTTCGGTCGCGAGTTCCGTTGCGTTGCCGGGCTCTTCGACGTCAGCCCCGGTGTGGAAGGCGGCGTCGTAGGTGAACACCCGACCGTAACGACGCAACCACGGCACCTGCCTCCGCCACGTGCGACCCCGTCCCATCAGCCCGTGCAACAGCACGATCGGCCGCGCCGGCGTATCGACGTCGAGCGAACCGCGTGCGTCATCCGCGACCCTCGGCCCGCCGTGGTCGCGGAGCCCGATCTCGCCGATCGCCTGGATGTCGAACATGGCCGAAACTGTAGCCGCCCGAACCACCCTTCGGAGCCGGGCAACACCGTCACGGCCGCAACCACAACGCCTATGGTGGACGCATGTCTGTTGTGAAGATCAATGCAATCACCGTTCCCGAAGGCGCCGGACCCGAGCTGGAGAAGCGGTTCGCCAACCGCGCCCATTCCGTCGACGGGTCCAAGGGCTTCCTCGGTTTCCAGCTGCTCCGTCCGGTCAAGGGCGACGACCGCTACTTCGTGGTGACGCAGTGGGAGTCCGAGGAGGATTTCCAGGCGTGGGCATCCGGCCCGGCCCGCGAGGCGCATGCCGGAGAGCGTGCCAAGCCCGTCGCCTCGGGTGCCGACCTGCTCGAGTTCGAAGTCGTCCTCGACGCGCGCCCCAAGGCCTGACGGAGTAGCCCTCTGAGCCCGTCCATTCCGGCCGGCGAGCGATTCGTCTCGCCGATCTTTCCGCTCGGCACCGCATTGCTGCCGGGCGGCGAGCTGCCGCTGCGCGTCTTCGAGCCGCGCTACCGGCAGATGCTGACCGACCACATCGAGGAGTCCGACGGGCGATCGACCGTACGTTTCGGCGTCGTGTTGATCGCCCGCGGCTCCGAGGTCGGCGGCGGCGAGGTGCGTCGCGGGGTCGGCACGATGGCGCGCGCCGACGTCACCGAACGGCACCCGGACGGCCGGGCCCTGCTGTCCGGCAGCGGCACCCATCGTTTCCGGGTCGTCGAATGGCTGCCCGACGATCCGTATCCGCTGGCACGTGTCGAAGTGCTACCCGAGCCCTCCCCCACCGACGCCGATCTCGCACGCCTGCATTCGATCGACCAGCGCCTCCGCGCGGTCATGCGCCAGACCTTCGAGGCCGCGGGCAAGGACGTCGACACGATCTTCGCCGCACTCGACATCATCGACGCCGATCCGCTCACGGCCGACATTTCACCCGTGTACCGCTGGGCCAACCGGCTCCAGATCGAACCACACGATCAGCAACGACTCCTCGAGGCCGTCGATCCGTCCGGACAGCTGGACGTCCTCGACGACGTCATGGAGGGCCTCGAGGCCCGCGCCGCGTTCGGACGGGGCTGATTCCGCGACGCCCCTGGCGCCAAAGTTAGAACGTGTTCTAGTATTGCGTGTGCCGTAGTTCACACTTGCCCGCGCGGCCTGAATCCGCTGCTGACCGGCAAGACCCCGTCCTCCTGAGGAGCACACGCGTAATGACCGAGACCGTGGAGTCCCACACCGCACCACCCACCGGCGGCGGGGATCAGCCCCAGTTGCTCATCGGCGGCCGATGGGTCGACCCGCATTCCAGCGAGACCCTCGAGGTCTTCTCCCCCGCCACCGGCGAACGAGTCGGATCGGTGCCGAAGGCCGACGCGACCGACGTCGACTCCGCCGTACGGGCGGCCCGCGCGGCCTTCGACTCCGGCGTCTGGAGTTCGACGCCCCCGGCACAGCGCGCCGACATCATCGCCAAGGTCGCCGATCTCATCGACGAGCGCGGGGACGAGATCACCGCCCTCGTGTCGGCCGAGATGGGTGCGCCGCCCAGCGCCATCAGCACCCTGCAGCAGCTGCCCGGCACCGGCGTCCTGCGCGCGTATGCCAACGCCGCCCGCGACTACCAGTGGGAGGAATACCGGACCGGCCTGTTCGGCACCACACGCATCACCCGCGAGCCGGTGGGCGTCGTCGGCGCGATCTGCGCCTGGAACGTCCCGCTGTTCATCACCTGCAACAAGATGGGCGCGGCGCTCGCCGCCGGCTGTTCGGTGGTACTCAAGCCCGCCCCGGAGACGCCGCTCACCGGTAACTACGTGGCCCAGCTCTTCATCGAGGCCGGCGTTCCCGCCGAGGCCATCTCGGTCGTCACCGGCGGCACCGAGACCGGCCAGGCACTCGTCGCACATCCCGACGTCGACAAGATCACCTTCACCGGGTCGACCGCCGCGGGCAAGGCCATCGGCGCCGCGTGCGCCGAGACCCTGAAGCGCTGCTCACTGGAGCTGGGCGGCAAGTCCGCGGCCATCGTGCTCGACGACGTCGACATCGCCGCGAACGCCTTCATGCTCACCTTCCTCGGCCTGTTCAACACCGGCCAGGCCTGCGTGGCGCAGACCCGAATCCTGGTGCCGCGCAGCCGCCAGGACGAGATCGTGGCGGCGATGGTCGATGCGGCGAAGGCCATGAAGGTCGGCCTGCCCTCCGACCCGGAGGCCCAGCTCGGCCCGCTGATCACCGAAAAGCAGCGCCAGAAGGTCGAGGAGTACATCGAACTCGGCAAGAAGGCCGGTGCGACACCGGCTCTCGAGAGTGAACGTCCCGCCGGACTCGACTCGGGATACTTCCTCACCCCGACGATCTTCACGGGTGTCACCAATGACATGGCCATCGCCCAGGAAGAGATCTTCGGTCCCGTCCTGTCGGTGATCGCCTACGACGACGTCGACGAGGCCATCGCCATCGCCAACGACTCCAGCTACGGACTCGCCGGCACGGTGTGGACCGACGACGTCGAGCGCGGTATCGAGATCTCCACCAAGATCCGGACGGGAACCTTCGGGATCAATTGGTACGCAATCGATCCCGAGTCACCGTTCGGCGGCTACAAGAACTCCGGCATCGGCCGCGAGAACGGCCGTGAGGGCTTGGAGTCCTTCCTCGAGCACAAGTCGACGATGCTGCCGATGGGTTACGAGGTCGCGAGCAGCTAGACCCTCCCCTCTCACAGGAGATCCGGGGCCGGACGCCATGCGTCCGGCCCCGATTCCGTTGTGGACACGGACCGCGACGACCGGCAGACGCGAACTCGACCGCCAGACCTCGATCGAAGTCTGCAAGCCGAGATGAGGTTCGTCGGTCAGGAGTCGCGTGCCAGGGCGGGTGCCAGCTCCACGACCTGCGCGTCGCCCGCGTCCGCGGGCAGCTGATGCGTGACGACCACGACGATCCGGTCAGGTCCGAAGAGATCGTCGTCGACACCGAGAAGGCGCCGGAGCAAGCCGGTGGCGTCGTCGGCCGAGAGGTGTTCGGTCGGTTCGTCGAGCAGGACCATCGGAGCCGGGTGGAGCAGCGCGCGAGCCAGCAGCAGGCGCCGGCGCTCGCCGCCGCTGACAGCTTCCGCCCCGCCGGACAGTGTGGTGTCCAGACCGTCCGGAAGCCGCGCGACCCAACCGTCGAGCCCGACCGTCGTCAACGCGTCGAGAATCTCTTCGTCGGTGGCGTCACCCCGCGCAACCCGCAGGTTCTCGCGGACCGACGTCGAGAAGATGTGCGCCTCCTCCGCGAAATAGCAGCCGGCCGAACGAAGCCCGACCGGCGAACGGCTCGACACGTCGACACAGGAGACGTTCCCGTCCACCGGGTTGAGCAGGCCCCCGAGGGTGAGCAGCAACGTGGATTTCCCTACGCCGCTGGGCCCGACCACGGCCAGCCGCGACCCCGGTCGCAGATCGAGGTCGAGGCCGCCCGCGGGTCCGAGAACGTTCCGTTGCGCGCGCCCCCATCGCAGTCCGTCGGCAGATACCTCGACCATCCCGCGGTGTACGGCCACGTCCGCCCCGGAGGGTTCGGACCCCGTCGGATCGGCATGGGCGCCGTCGACGAGCGCCATGACCCGCGCCGCGCTCTGGCGACTGCGTTCGATCTGGAGTCCGGCCTCGGTCAGCGGCGCGGTCGACTCGAAGGCCGACAGCGGCAGGAGGACCAGGACGCCGAGGATCATCGGTGTGAGCCCCTCACCGGACGCCACGTCCGCGAGCGAACCGGTTGTCTGCGAGGCCAACTGGATGGCGATCACACATGCCGCCACCAACGACGCTCCCATTGCGAGCGGGGTCGCCGCAGCGGCCGCCGCCTCCAGTCGTCGACCCCGGTCGGTGGCGGCGAGATGCTGGTGGTCGGCGTCGACGGCGGTGGCGAGCAACGCACCGCGACGACGCGCGACGACGAGTTCTGATGCGTGCCACAGCGTCGTCGTCGTGGCCTCCGCCGACTCCGTGGCAGCGCGCGAGCCGTCCCGGAGCGCGGAGGCAGCACCGCGCGCCGCGAGCCACGGGGCGACACCGCCGCTGATGACGAGAGCGACCGCGAGCACCCCCGCGGCGGGCAGCGACACCAAGGCCATCACGACGACCGCGGCCACCGCCGTCGTCACGCCCACACCGATGGGGATCAGACCGCGGATGATGGCATTGCCGATCTCGTCGATGTCATCGCCGGTGCGGGTCAACAGATCTCCGCGCCGGAGCGTGACCGAGTAGGCCGGTGAACCGGTCGCGAGGGCGGTGTACACCCGTTCGCGGGCGGTCGTCATCGCGCGTAGGGCGAGGTCGTGGGTGGCGAGACGTTCGAGGTAGCGGAACAGACCGCGAGAGATGCCCAGTGCGCGAACAGCGGTGATCGCGACCGACAGGAACAGCACCGGCGGCATCTGCCAGGCACGGGTGATCAGCCACGCCGACAGGGCCGCGAGTCCGAGTGCGGACAGCGAACCGCCGACGCCGAGCAGCAGGGCCTTGGTGACCGCACCTCGGCGCAGCCCGAGGAATCCCAGCGCCCGGATCAGTGGGTCGTCGCGCATGGCACCCCTCCGTCGAATTCGACCACCTGGTCGGCGAACTCACGTGCGACGCCGCGATGGGCCACCACGATGACCGTGTCCCCGGCGCGTGCACGCTCGCGCAGCACGCCGAGCACCGCGCGTTCGGAATCCTTGTCGAGGTGGGCGGTCGGCTCGTCTAGCAGCAGCAGCGGGGCCGGCGACGCCAGGACGCGGGTGAGGGCGAGACGCTGTCGCTGTCCGGCGGAGAGGCCGACGCCGCCCGCACCGAGCCGGGTGTCGAGCCGTTTCGGCAGTTCGAGCACCACGGAGTCGAATCCGCTTGCCACGGCCGCTCGTTCGGCGGCGTCGCGGTCCAGCGCCCCGAAGAGTTCCACGTTCTCGCCGACCGTGCCCGGCACGATGACCGGTTGCTGGGGCAGCCAGGCGATCTGCTCGTGCAGGATCTCGGGATCGGCATCGGCGACCGGGATGGACCCGATGAGCACCGACCCGTCGTCGGGTGTCAGCAGACCCATGATCGCGGCCAGCGTGGTCGATTTGCCCGAGCCGTTCGGGCCGGTGAACAGGGTGAGCGAGCCGGGCTGGATCGTCGCCCGCAGGGACTCCGGCGCCCAGCCGTCGCGACCGTGCACCCCGAGGTCGAGGATCGTGATCGGCGCGCCCGCGACCGTGACGCCCCGGCCACCGGTGACCGGCATCGTCGCCGACCCCTTGGGCGAATCGATCAGCTCCAAGACCTCACCCGCAGCGGTCAGACCGTCGGTGGAGTTGTGGAACTGTGCGCCGACGCGACGCAGTGGAAGATAGGCCTCCGGCGCCAGAATCAGCGCGAAAACGCCTGCGTAGAGGGACATCTCGCCGAACACCAGACGCAGGCCGATGCCCACCGCGACCAAGGCCACGCACAGCGTCGCGAGCAGTTCGAGAACCGCGCCGGACAGGAAGGCCACCCGTAGCGAGCTCATCGTGGAACGCCGGTGCGCCTCGCCGAGTTCGGCGACCTGGGCGGCCGGGGCCTCGGCGCGGTTCAACGCCCGCAGCGTAGGCAGACCCGCGATGAGATCGAGCAACTGCGCCGTCAGCCTGCTCATCGTCGCCAGCTTGCGGCTGGTGCGATCCCTGGTCATCAGGCCCACCAGGATCATGAAGATCGGGATGAGTGGCAAGGTGATCAGGATGATCAGCGCCGAGGGCCAGTCGGCGAAGGCGATCACCACGGTCACCGTGGGGGTGAGGATCACCGCGGTCACGAGCGCGGGCAGATAGCCGGAGAGGTACGGCCCGAGCGCGTCGAGTCCCCGCAACAACACGGTGGCCGCCTGCTCGCGCAGGGTCAGCAGCGTTCGCGGCGAGGTACGACGCGGATCGGTGAGCACGTCCAGCGCCTCGGCGCGCAGTTCCGCGATCGCCTGTTCGGCCGCGCGGTGCGCGTACCGGTCGTGCCCGTAGGCCATTCCGGCACGCGCCGCCATGGCCGCGATCAGTAGCGCCAGATGCGCCCATTGCGCATCGAACGACCGCAGATCCGGGAGGACGATCAGCTCCGACAGGATCGAGGCCGCCATCGCCGCCGCGACGATGATCGCGATGACCTCGGCGATTGCGAACACCGCCGTGACCAGGACGTAGCGCTGCGTGGTCGGCGAGTACCGCAGCAGGCGCGGATCGACGGGCGGCCGGGCCCGCCGCCGCGTGTCCGCCGACGGTTCCTGCGGCGTCACTCGCCGAAGGCGCGCAGGGATCGCAACCCCGCCGGCTTGGGCATGATCTCCACGGACAGACGCTTGCGGAACACCCAGTAGGTCCAGGCCTGGTACGCGATCACGACAGGTGTGACCAGAGCCGCGGCCCAGGTCATGACGACGAGGGTGTAGTGACTCGACGACGTGTTGTCGATGGTCAGGTCATATGCCGGGTTGAGCGTCGACGGCAGCACCTCGGGGTAGAGCGACCCGAACAGGGCCGCCACGGTGCCCACGATGGCGATCGAGGTGGCGGCAAACGCCAGGCCCTCCTTGCGCACCTGCGTGGCACCCACCATCACCAGGGCGGCGACCGCCGCGATCAGCACCGGAATCCAGGTCCACGCACTGCCGTAGGCGAACTGTGTCCACAGCAGGAACGCCCCCGCGACGACCAGCGTCGGGATCGACAACCGCGACGCGTAACGCATCGAGTCCTCGCGGAGCGCGCCGTCGGTCTTCAACGACAGGAAGACGGCGCCGTGCGTCAGAAAGGCCAGCAGCGTGGTCAGGCCGCCCAGCAGGGCGTACGGGTTGAACAAATCGAAGAATCCACCCGTGTACTGCGCGTCGGCGTCGATCGGCAGACCGCGGACGACATTGGCGAAGGCGATGCCCCACACGATGGCCGGGATCCAGGAGCCGAGTCCGATCCCGACGTCGCACCACATCCGCCATCTCGGGTTGTCGATCTTGCCGCGCCACTCGATGGCGCAGACGCGCGTGATGAGGCCGATCAGGATCAGGAACAACGCGAAATAGAAGGCGGAGAACATGGTGGCGTACCAACCGCCGAACGCGGCGAACAACGCTCCGCCGGCGGTGATCAGCCACACCTCGTTGCCGTCCCAGACGGGGCCGATCGTGTTGAGCAGCACCCGCCGACGGGTGTCGGGATCGGCGGCCGGTTCATCGGGCGCCACCCGCGCATCGCCGCCGGTGTGGCTGCGGCCCAGGAAGGGCATCAGCATGCCGACGCCGTAGTCGAACCCCTCGAGGACGAAGTAGCCCACGAACAGCACCGCGATGATCAGGAACCAGAACTCCGGAAGTCCCACTGGTCTCTCCTATGGTTACGTGGCCGTCAGTACGCGAACGAGAGCTGTTTGGGCTCATCGCTGTCCGCGTCTGGGTCGGAATATCCCGGCGGCCTGGAGTCGTAGGTCGCCGGCCCCTCGATGACGTATCGCCGCTGGAGCATGAACCACACGACACCCAGCGCGCCGTAGAGCAGGGTGAAGCCGATCAGCGTCACCCACACCGTCGCCGACGTGTGGTTCGAAACACCGTTCTGGACGAGCATGTTGATCCGCAGCGGGTCGAGGTCGTTCTCCCAGTTGGGTGCGACGACCCACGGCTGACGTCCCATCTCGGTGAAGATCCAGCCGGAACTGTTGGCCAGGAACGGTGTCGGGATCATCCACAGCGCGAGAGTGCCGAACTTGCGGGATTCCACGACTCGCTTGCGACGCGTGAGCCACAGCCCCCCGAGCGCCACCACGACCGACCCGAGAGCCCAGGTGATCATCGCCCGGAAACTCCAGTAGGTGACGAACAGGTTCGGGGCGAAGTTCTGTCCTGCGGGCACACCCGGTTGTCCCGCGAGCGCCTCGGTGTACTGCTGTTGCAGCTCCTCGACGCCCTTCAGGGTGCTGTCGAAACTGTGATCGGCCAGGAACGACAGCATCCTCGGAATCTCGATGACGTGATCGATGTTGTCGCAGTTGTTCTGTCGTCCGATGGCCAGCACGGAGAACCCGGCACCGGTCTGGGTCTCACACAGTGATTCCGCTGCAGCCATTTTCATCGGCTGCTGGTTGAACATGATCTGCGACTGGATGTCGCCGGTGATGAACAGACCGACGCCGGAGACCATCACGACCCAGAGAGCCAACCGGGTGACCGGCCGCCAGAAGCGGCGGGCGTCGAGTTCGAGATCCTCGGGCGTGGCGTCGATGTGACTCGGCGAGGTCGTCTTGGGCATCTCCGAGGTGTCACCGGTCTCGATGGCCTCACGAAGTTTCTTTGCGCGCCACATGTTCCGGGCCATCCACCAGCAACCGATGGCGGCGACGAAGGTGCCTGCGGTGAGGAAAGCACCGGCGATCACGTGCGGGAACGCCGCCAGCGTCGTGCTGTTCGTGATCACCGCCCAGAAGTCGTTCATCCTCGGCCGGTCCCGCGTCTCGTCCCACACGACGCCCACCGGGTGTTGCATGAACGAGTTCGCCGCGATGATGAAGTACGCCGAGGCGATGACTCCCGCCGAGGCCAGCCAGATGCACGCCAGGTGGACCCTACGCGGCAACCGGTCCCAGCCGAAGATCCAGAGTCCGATGAAGGTGGACTCGAGGAAGAACGCGACGAGCCCCTCCATCGCGAGCGGGGCGCCGAAGACGTCCGCGACGAATCGGCTGTACTCGCTCCAGTTCATGCCGAACTGGAACTCCTGCACGATGCCGGTCGCGACGCCCAACGCGAAGTTGATCAGGAAGAGCTTGCCGAAGAACTTCGTCGCGCGAAGCCACTGTTCGTTACCGGTGACATGCCACACCGTCTGCATCACCGCGATCATCGGCGCGAGGCCGATGGTCAGCGGCACCAGGATGAAGTGGTAGACGGTCGTGATACCGAATTGCCATCTGGAGACGTCCAGAGCGTCCATATCTGCCTCGAATCAGGTCACCGGCTCAGCCGGCAGGTGCCGAAGTCTCCTACTACTTCCGGTAGTAGGCACTGAACGCGACGTTACGCCTGGTCATCGGCCACTTTCAAGCGCCAAAGGTCCCATCGTGCCGCCGCTCCTGGTGCATTCGCTCTCACCCGGGACCCGGTGTGACCCGGACCCGGGATCAGATATGAGTGACCGGGATCAATTGTCTTCCACGGCAATGGCGCGGTCCACCAAACCGGAGAATCTGTCCGCGTCGGTCGGCACCGGCATCACGTACCGGTTGAGGTGGGTGACCCGGGCCGCGAGGGTCACACTGCTGACGAGCCAGACCGAGTCGGCCGCCACGAGATCCTCCGGACGCAGGATCTCGATCTTCGTCTTCCAGCCCTCCGCGTCCGCGAGGTCGAAGACCGCGCGAGCGGTCGTCGAGGCGAGGATGCCGATCTCCGTCGGCGGGGTCACCAGCGTGTCCCCGTACACCGCAACCACGGTCGACCGCGGGCCCTCGAGAATCGCTCCCTCGCTGCTGACGAAGATGACGTCGTCGTAACCCTCGGAGGCCGCGTGACGCAGGGCGGCCATGTTGGTGGCATAGCTCAGGGTCTTCGCACCGAGCAGCTGCCACGGCGCCTTGGCGGCCAGGTCGATGGAGAAACCACGCTCGAGGGTGATCACCGAGACACCGTCGGCCCGCGCGGAAGCGACACGTTCGGGCACCGCTTCCACGGTCAGGTAGGCCGTCGGGGCATATCCGTGTTCACGCCCGCGGGTGTAGACCAGCCGCACCAGGGCCTCGTCCGACGTCCCGTGCTCCTCGCTCCACAGCTCGGCCGCCCTGTCGATGGCGCCGCGCCACTGGTCGAGATCGGGCGCCGGTAGCTCCATCGCCGTCGCGCTGTGGGCGAGACGTTCGAGGTGCAGGCGGACACCACGCGGCCGGCCGGCGCGGATGAGCAGGGTCTCGAAGACGCCGTCGCCGCGGACCACCGCGAGGTCGTCGGCATGGAGAAAAGGTGCTTCGGCATCGTGTTGGGTGCCGTCGAGAGTGAGCAGGATCGAATCCGACATGGGTATGAGGCTCCCACGAGGGCCCGCACCCTGCTCGACACCCCTGGCGCCCAGCAGACCCGTAGAATCGACCCGTGAGCCGTTCACCCATCCTGACCAGGCATTCCGAGGGCGGGGCGGTCCCCGGCCCCGGCGAGTTCCACTCGTCGGAGACCCCGTGGCACTTCGGTGATCCACTCGGCGAGCAGCGAACCGCCGCCACCGGGGTCATCATCGTCGACCGCTCCGACCGTTCGGTCATCGAGATCCCGGGCGACGAACGCCTGAGCTGGTTGCACACCATCTCGAGCCAGCACATCGCCACACTCCCCGACCGCCGGAGCGCGGAGAACCTCTCCCTCGACGCGAACGGCCGTGTGGAGGAGCACTTCGTCCTGACCGACATCGACGGCGTCACCTGGATCGACACCGAGGGCGCACGGGGCGAGGCGCTGATCGCCTTCCTCACCAAGATGGTGTTCTGGGCCAAAGCCGAGCCGGCCGCACGAGCCGACATGAAGGTCCTCACCCTCGTCGGTCCCGGCGCGGTGACCGGACCGGTCGCCGAGCTCCTCGAGATCGACGCCGACGCGGAGATCTACCAGGCGGACAGTCTGCCCGAGACGCATCACGAGGACGAGCCGCTGGGTTTCTGGCGACGCATGCCGCCGCTCGGCGAGCACCGCGATCTGCCCGTGGTCGACCTCGTCGTACCCGAATTCGTCCTGCTCCGCTGGTGGGACGCACTGACCGAGGCGGGCGCCCGGATGGCCGGCAGCTGGGCATACGAGGCGCTGCGCGTCGCCGCCCGTCGCCCCCGCCTCGGCGCCGACACCGACGAACGGACGATCCCGCACGAGGTCGACTGGATCGGCGGACCGGCCGAACAGGGCGCCGTCCACCTCGACAAGGGGTGCTACCGCGGCCAGGAGACGGTCGCCCGTGTCCACAATCTCGGCAAGTCCCCGCGCCGCCTGGTGCTGCTGCACCTCGACGGCAGCTCGGATCGGCGCCCGACGACCGGCGACCCGGTCACCGCGGGCGGCCGGACCGTCGGACGTCTGGGCACCGTCATCGACCATTACGAGTGGGGTCCCATCGCGCTCGCGCTCGTCAAGCGCAACGTCGGCGCCGACACCGAGCTCATGATCGGGGCCGAGGAACCGGTCAGTGCGCGTATCGACCCCGACTCCATCCGCGAGGACGAACACGTCCAGGCCGGCCGCGCCGCCGTCGAGCGATTGCGCAGCGGCGCCACCGGCCCCGGCCTCTGAGGCGCGTGGGCACCGGTACCGTTCTGGCCGTCTGCGCGGCCGGCCAGGACGTCGTCCTCGACGGCATCGGCCCGTCCGCCATCGACAAGCGTCCGCTGACCGGCCGCGCCGAAGTGCACGAGTTGGGGCTCGCCGCCGACCACCAGCGCAACCGCAAGTACCACGGTGGCGTCGACCAGGCGGTCTACGCATACGCCGAACGCGACGCACGACGCTGGGCCGGCGAACTCGGACGTGACCTTGCTTACGGCTGGTTCGGCGAGAACCTCCGCGTCGATGGGATCGACGTCACCGACGCCTTCGTCGGCGAGCGGTGGCAGGTGGGTGAGGACGGTCTCGTCCTCGAGACCACCATTCCGCGCGTCCCGTGCCGCACCTTCGCGGTGTGGGCGGGCGAGCCCAGGTGGGTCAAGCGGTTCATGGAACAGGCCGATTTCGGCGCCTACCTGCGGGTTCTGCAGCCGGGAACGGTGGCTGCCGGCGATTCGGTGACCGTCATCCACCGTCCGGACCACGGCGTGCGTGTCCGGCATCTCCTCGCCGACGGCGATCCCGAGGCGATCCGCGGGCTCCTCGAGCACGACGATCTGCCGGCCAAGGTGCGACGTGAGGCATTACGCGTCGTGACCAGGACGGACAGACGCCGCGGCGTGGCGAGGCAGGGCGAGGCACACAAATCCTAGAGGCGCGCTAGACTGGTCAGCACGACAGAATTTCTTCAAGAGAACGGGGCCGCCAAATCGTTGGCCGCCCCGTCATTTTGCGAGGGGGTCCCGAATGGGCCGCGGCCGGGCAAAGGCAAAGCAGACGAAGGTTGCTCGTCAGCTGAAGTACTCCACTCCGAACACCGATCTCGAAAGCCTGCAGCGCGAGCTGTCCGGGCAGACCAGCTCGGTAGATCGTCCGGATCCGGTGGATGAGTGGGTGGACGAGGACGAGTGGCGACGCGCCTGAGGCGCGCCACTCGTGGATGCCGTCCTCATCAGCGGCACCCGACCCCACCCCACGCACGACCTCTCCGCTCAGCGGACCCGCGGTAACGCGGGTTGATGATTTCGTACGTATCAGACGGCCGCATGTGAACTGCGGCCGTCTGGTGCGTGCGGGGTCGTTCTGGAGCCAGATAGCGGTGCTCGCCGCGGTGACAACCGACGATGCGCATCGTTGCTGTGTGCTGCCCTCGGCATGGGGGTGATGACGCGCCGACACACCACGACAAACCAGAAGCGGCGGGACCCGGAAGGTCCCGCCGCTTTGGCGTTGTCGTGCGAGAGATGTTGGGAGTCCGCGACTCTCAGAAGCGCGGGTGCTCGCCGACCAGGGAGACGCGCGCGCCGGCCTCGGTGTTCTTGGGTTCGCTGGAACGCTTGATCGTGCCCAGCACCCAGTTGTCCACGTGCCGCGCCGTCAGAACCGCCTGGGCGCGATCGGTGTCCTCCGGGGCGACGACCGCGACCATGCCGACACCCATGTTGAAGGTGCGCTCCATCTCGAGCTGCTCGACGCGTCCGCGTTGCGCGATGAGAGCGAAGATCGGGGCAGGGGTCCACGTGTTGCGCTCCAGCTCGGCCACGAGACCCTGAGGGATGACGCGCGCCAGATTCTCCGCGAGTCCACCGCCGGTGATGTGCGCGAAGGTGCGCACGTCGGCCTCGGCGATCAGCGCCAGGCAGTCGCGGGCGTAGATCCGGGTCGGCTCGAGCAGTTCCTCGCCGAGCGAGCGACCGAATTCCTCGACGTGGCCGAACAGATCCATGTGACCCCACTCGAGCAACACCTTGCGGGCGAGGGAGTATCCGTTGGAATGCAGGCCCGACGACCCCATGGCGATGACGACGTCACCGGCCCGGACGCTGTCCGGCGTGAGGACCTTGTCGGCTTCCACGACACCGACCGCGGTGGCCGAGAGGTCGTAGTGGTTGTCCTGCATGAGCCCGGGATGCTCGGCCGTCTCGCCGCCGAGCAGCGCGCATCCCGCCTCCACGCAGCCGTCGGCGATGCCGGCGACGATCTCCGCGACGGTCTCCGGGACGACTTTGCCCACGGCGATGTAGTCCTGGAGGAACAGCGGTTCGGCACCGCAGACGACGAGGTCGTCGACACACATGGCGACGAGGTCACGTCCGACGGTGTCGTGCTTGTCGATGGCCTGCGCGACCGCGAGTTTGGTGCCCACCCCGTCGCTGGCGGCGGCGAGGACCGGTTCGCGATAGTTGCCCTTCAGCGCGAACAGGCCGGAGAATCCGCCGAGTCCGCCGAGGACCTCGGGGCGCGAAGCCCGCTTGGCGTGCGGAGTGATGAGCTCAACAGCCCGCTCACCGGCGTCGATGTCGACTCCGGCCGCCGCGTACGAGGCCTGCGGAGTACCGCCGGTCTTCTCGTCGGCAGCCGCATCCCGCTCCGTCATCTCCGCAAGCACCCCTTGGTCAAAAGTCGTTCTCGGCGTGTTCGCCGACGATCACACGGTACCGGAGTGCCCGGCCCCCGAATTCAGGGACGCATCACTGCGCTGACGTTGTCGTTGGGCTTGGTCAACGGGTCGACCGTTCCGTCGTGGGCAGCGGAGGCAAGCATCTGCTCGAGGACCGCCTTGCCCATGGAGGTCTCCTCGGGCAGTTCGATCGGGTAGTTGCCGTCGAAGCAGGCCGCGCAGAGCGCCGAGGCGGGCTGCTCGGTCGCGCCGATCATCTCGTCGATGCTGATGTAGCCGAGCGAGTCGGCGCCGATGGCCTGGCGCACTCCCTCGACCATGCCCTCCTCGGACTCCATGCCGTTGGCGATGAGTTCGGCCGGGGAGGCGAAGTCGATGCCGTAGAAGCACGGCCAGCGCACCGGGCTGGAGGCGATCCGCACGTGCACCTCGGCGGCACCTGCTTCGCGCAGCATCCGGATGAGGGCGCGCTGGGTGTTGCCGCGCACGATCGAGTCGTCGACGACGACGAGGCGTTTGCCGCGGATGACCTCACGCAGCGGATTGAGCTTGAGGCGGATGCCGAGCTGACGGATGGTCTGCGACGGCTGGATGAAGGTGCGGCCCACGTAGGCGTTCTTCATCAGGCCCTGCCCGTAGGGGATGCCGGAGCCCTGGGCGAAGCCGACGGCCGCGGGCACACCCGACTCCGGCACCGGGATCACCAGGTCGCCCTCGGCGGGATGTTCCTTCGCCAGCCGGCGGCCGATTTCCACGCGAGTGGAGTGCACCGAACGCCCGTGGATGTTCGAATCCGGGCGGGCCAGGTAGACGTACTCGAAGACGCAGCCGCGGGGTGTCGGCTCGGCGAACCGCTTGGTCCGGACACCGTCGGCGTCGATGGCCAGCAGCTCACCGGGCTCGATATCGCGGACGAACGAGGCGCCGACGATGTCGAGGGCGGCGGTCTCCGAGGCGACCACCCAGCCCCGGTCGAGGCGGCCCAGCGAGAGCGGCCGCACGCCGTGCGGGTCACGCGCCGCGTAGAGGGTGTGCTCGTCCATGAAGGTCAGGCAGAACGCGCCCTTGAGGGTGGGCAGCAGTTCCATCGCGGCCTGCTCGATCGAGCTGTCGGCGGCACCGTGCGCCAGGAGGGCGCCCACGACATCGGAGTCCGATGTCGCCGCAGAGCTCTTGATGCCCTTCTCCCGGGCGCGGGCGGCCAGGTCGGCGGTGTTGACGAGGTTGCCGTTGTGCCCCAGCGCGACGCCGGTCCCGGCATCGGTGGTGCGGAAGATCGGTTGCGAGTTCTCCCAGGTGGTGGAGCCCGTGGTGGAGTACCGACAGTGTCCGATGGCGACGTGGCCGCTCATCGCACCGAGTGTCTGTTCGTCGAACACCTGGCTGACGAGCCCCAGGTCTTTGAAGACGACGACCTGGCTGCCGTCGCCGACCGCGATACCCGCGGCTTCCTGTCCGCGATGCTGCAGCGCGTAGAGGCCGTAGTAGGTGAGTTTGGCGACATCCTCGCCGGGCGCCCAGACACCGAAGACGCCACATTCCTCGCGTGGCTCGTTCTCGGGCTGGTCCGACGGAGCCGGGCTGGGCGCGCAAGCACCAGACGCAGCGCATCCGCCCGCCGGGGTGGGAGCGAGCAGGTTCACGTTGGCGATCGGATGATCAGTCATCGACTAGCTCCCCTGGGCTGCGAATCGGACTACACGTCAATGGGCTGGGAGACAACTCGGAGTTTACGTGCCGGTTGCCTCGCAGGGCGAATCTTGCAGCGGTGTGGGAACGGGCGTAATTCCACGTCGGGGTCCGGGAGTGACCGATCACACTCGCCCGATCAGTCCTCTCGCCGGCCATCGGGTCCGAGCGGGATCAGGGGTAACAGCTCGGCTATCAGCTCGGCGCGGTGTCCCGAGGCGTCGACCCGACCGGCGGCCAGTGCCGCGTCGTAGGTCAGCAGCCCGGTCACCATCAGCAGCCAGGTGCGCGGCGAGGTCTCCACGACGTTGGGTGGTGTCCCTCTCGTGTGCCGCGGTCCCTCGATGCACTGCACCGCCACGAACGGCGGGACCCGGACCTCGACCGAGTTGCCCGGGGCGAGATGTTCGAGCGTGCGGGCGGTGAGGCGGACGGCAGCGGCGAGGGCGGGCCGCGCCGGTGCGGGTGACGCCTCGTCGGCGAGCCAGTCCGCCACCGCGAGAACTGCGGCACGGACCTCGGCCGGGTCGGATCTCTTACGCGGGGGCACGCCAGTCATCTTGCAACAAGGTTCACGACGCCCGGATTGGGGCAGTATGTGACGCATGGGCGCGGAAGTGACCAAACAGGAGTTCACCGGCGAGGATCGCGTGAGGTTCCGCCGTCAGGTCAGTCGGGGGACCGACGCGATCGCGCGGATGCTGGCCGAGGGGTTGTTCACCGACCAGGGGCGCCCACCCAAACCCCTCCTCGGCATGGAGGTCGAACTCAATCTCATCGACGAGCAGATGCGTCCGGCCATGGCGAACGCCACCGTCCTCGAGGCGATCGCCGACCCCGACTATCAGACCGAACTCGGACAGTTCAACATCGAGATCAACGTCTCGCCCCGACCTTTCACCATCGATGACACGATCTCGCTGGAGCAGGCGTTGCGGACGTCGCTCAACCGCGCGGAGGAACGCGCCGCCCGCACGAACAACCACCTCGTCATGATCGGGATGCTCCCGACCCTGAAGTCCGAACACTTCGCCCACCACTGGATCTCGGCCAACCCCCGCTACGACCTGCTCAACGAGCAGATCTTCAACGCGCGCGGCGAGGACATCGAGATCGACATCAGCGGCGTACCGCTGGGCGACGGCCATCACACCGAGCGTCTGCACACCTCCACCGATTCGATCCTGCCCGAGGCCGCGTGCACCTCACTGCAGCTGCATCTGCGGGTGGCCCCGGAGGATTTCGCCGCACACTGGAACGCCGCCCAGGCGATCGCCGGGGTGCAGGTTGCGCTGGCCGGCAACTCCCCTTTTCTCGCCGAGACCGCACTGTGGCACGAGAGCCGCATCCCGGTCTTCGAACAGGCCACCGACACCCGGCCGCTGGAGCTGAAGAACCAGGGGGTCCGGCCACGCGTGTGGTTCGGCGAACGCTGGATCAACACCATCTTCGATCTCTTCGAGGAGAACACCCGGTACTTCCCCGCGCTGCTGCCCGTGTCGACCGACGTCGACCCGCTCGCCGAGCTCGACGCGGGTCGCATCCCCACTCTCGACGAGCTGCGGCTGCACAACGGCACCGTGTACCGCTGGAACCGGCCGGTCTACGACATCCACGAGGGGCAGGCGCATCTGCGCGTCGAGAACCGGGTGCTGCCCGCCGGGCCCACGGTCGTCGACACCATGGCCAACGCCGCCTTCTACTACGGGGTCGTGCGGGGGCTCGTGGAGTCCGACCGTCCCCTGTGGTCACAGATGTCGTTCAACGCGGCCGCGGAGAACCTGCAGTCTGGCGCCCGTTTCGGGATGGAGGCGCAACTCTATTGGCCCGATGTGGGCTGGGTGCGCCCGGACGAACTCGTGCTCCGTCGCCTGCTGACCCTCGCCGAGAAGGGCCTCCGCGCGTACGGCGTCTCCGACAAGGCGCGCAAGAGGTACCTGTCGGTGATCGAGGGACGGTGTGTCACCCGCCGGACCGGGTCGGTGTGGCAGCGCGAGGCCGTCGCCGCCCGGGAGAAAGCCGGCGAGAGCCGGGCGGAGGCACTGACCGGCATGCTGTCCGACTATGTGACGCTCATGCACGAGGGCGAACCCGTTCACACGTGGGAGGTGTGACAGCGCAACCTATTCGGCGACCAGACCCCGTCCGGTGATGAGCGGCAGATCCAGCGCGGTCACCAACCCCGGTTTCGCATCGACCACGGCGGCAACCGAATTCACCAGCCGCATGGCCGTGACGATCATCCCCGACACGTTGTGGTCGCCGTTCTCACCGTGATGACCGAACTCGACGGTCATCTCCGGTTCGCCGGAGATGGCGATCCGGTAGCAGCCGTCGCCCTCGTGCGGGGTCGGCCAATCGGGGCACTGGTCCGCATGTGTGCGCGTGTAGTGCTCCAGCACAACACGATCCACGCCATTGACCTGCCCGGCGACCTCGAACCGCAACGCCGCCATCGTGCCCTTCGGAATCTCCACCGACACCGTCGAGTAGTCGCGGTCCGCCTCGACCCGCTCGACCCGTTCGACGAGCGGCTCGTCGAGGGTGAGGTCGAGTCCGGCCGCGATCTGCCGCACCACACTGCCCCATCCCATCGACAGGATTCCGGGTGACAGCAACAGCGGCGTGGTGTCCATGGGCTGCCCGAATCCGAAGAGGTCCCGCATGACGACCGGCTGGTAGTACGTCGAGTAGTCGGCGATCTCCTGGCACCGCACCTCGTCGATGCGCTGCGAGAGGCTCGTCATCGACAGCGGCAGCACATCATTGGCGAAACCGGGATCGATACCGTTGACGTGAAGACTGGCACCGCCGGACGCGCCGGCCGCGGCGATCCGCTCCAGCAACCCGTCCGGCAGGATGCCCTGTGGGAACTGCAGCACCACCGGTCCGCTCGACACCACGTTGATCCCGCTCTCCACGAAGAAGATCAGGTCCTCGATCGACTCCATCACGCGGTCGTCGGTCATCGCGGTGTGCACGATGCAGTCGGGCCTCAGGGCGATCAGCGCGTCCCGGTCGTCGGTCGCGGCGACGCCGAGGTCGCGTCCGAGGTCCGCCAGTTCGCCGGCGTCCTTTCCGACCTTCTCCGGATTCGAGACCCACACCCCGACCAGTTCGAGGTCGGGATGGGCGTCGATCCCGGCGATCGCATGTCTTCCGACGGTTCCGGTCGACCACTCGACCACGCGCAGAGCCATGCCCCTCAAACTAGAACACGTTTCAAGTCCGCAAGGCGCGTTCGGTGAGAACGGGTCGTGATCGCCACCAGAGGCCGGTGACCACCGCGACGGTCGCGGCCATGCAGACACCGGCCAGGACGAAGGCGGCCGCCATCACCACGGCGGGGGTGGACTCGTCGATGAACGGGCCGGGCAGGAAGGTGAAGACCAGCCCCACCGTCCAGGCGGCCGCATTCACCGGTATCCACTTCCATGCGCCGGGAAGCCGGTTCCGCAGGACGACGTACTGCGCCGAGGGGATGCTGGTCAGCAGTACCGCGGCGCCCGCACCGAACAGGAACCAGGTGAGGGGATTCCCGAAGTCGATGTCCACTCCCAGATCGACGAGACTCGACGGCGCCATCCCCAACGACCACGCGAGCATCGCGCCGACCGCGGTCGCCGGGACCCATCGCGCCGACGGGACCTGCCACGACGTACCGCGAAGGGCGACCGCCTGACCGAATCCGAGAAGCGCGCCCTCGCCGGCCCCACAGGCGACCATGAGCAACCAGACCCATCCGGGCGAGAGCCCGGCGGTGCCGGAGATCGCGAACCCGGCCACCGGGATGAGGAAACCGGTCGACTCGGCCGCCGTCACAACACCGACCCACCGGGGCATGGAGAACGCCGCCACCTGCCAGACCCTACCGAGACTAGGCTCGGAAGACGATGTCCCAGATCAGCACACCACCTGCGTCCGATCCCTCCTCGGCACCCCTGTACATCGACTTCGACGGGCACCGGACCATGCTCAAGTGGCACCGTGGGCGTCGGCGCGCCGACGATCCGGCCTTCACCGCCGCCCGCATCGTCGAGGGCATGCGGCACGGCGCGAGCATCGAGGTGGACCTGGTCATCCACGCCGACCGGGGCTTCGCGATCCTCCACGACCGCGTCGTCGACCACGCCACCACCGGCACCGGGGTCATCTCGGCACTGCCCGCCGCCTACCTTCGCGGACTGTCCTTGCGCGACAACCAGGGAAAGGCGCTCCGGGAGCCGGTCCTGCTGCTCGAGGACCTGACCGAACTGCTCTCGACGGTCGACATCGCACCGATGTCGATCCTCCAGCTCGACTTCAAAGAAGACGACGCCGCGCTCGATCGACGGGCGGTGGACACCTTCGCGCAGAGCGTCGAGCCGTTGGCGTCGCACTTCATCCTGTCGTGCGGCGATGCGGCCGCCGTGGCCCGCCTGACGTCGGCCGCCCCCGGAATCCGCGTCGGCTACGACCCCTGCCACCACGGTGCCGCCGACGCCACGATCCGGTCCGGGGAATTCGACGGCTTCGTCGCGCGTGCCCTGTCCGCATCACCGGACGCCGAGATGATCTACCTCGAGAACCGGCTGATCCTCGCCGCGGACCGGCGCGGCCACGACCTCGTCGGCGCATTCCATCGACACGACCGGCTCGTCGACGGCTACACCGTCACCCGCATCGGACCGCGCGCCGTCCCGGAGATCAAGCGGCTCTTGGAGCTACGGGTCGACCAGATCACCACCGACGACCCGGAGGGCCTCGCCGCACTCGATCTCGACGCCACCCCGGCGGGCACCGGGTCGCGGCTGATCCGCTGGCTCCGACGCACCGGATCAGCCGGCCGGTCAGACGTGTAGGGACCAGAATGGTTCCACCGGAATGTTCCGGACGACGAACCAGATGAGCACCACGACGAGCACGACGACGGCGGAATAGCGCATGTTCTGCCAGCTGCGAATCCTTCGTCCCGTCCAGAGCCGCAGACAATACGCACCAAAGGCGAAGAGCAGCAATCCGATCGCGGCCACCCCGGCCGCGTTGTAGTGCAGGGCCGCGGACAGGTCGCCGTGCAGGAGCGAGTAGAGCGCACGCTGCGAGCCGCAACCCGGACAGGTCACGTTGAACATCAGCTTCGTCGGACACATCGGTAGTACCCCGCCGGGTGTGGTGGGGTCGCCCAACAGTACTGCGCCACAGCAGATCCCGGTCGCGGCGACAACTGTCGCCGGACCGAGGACCCGATGATTCGAGAGGGCCGACACCCGTGAGAGAACTGCCCTCTCGAACCGCTCAGTACGTGGACGTGGTCGCTGCTGTGCCGAAGAGGACGACAAAGAAGAGGACATAGGCCACGACGATCAGGATCGAACCGACGACACCGGCGATCGCACCCCACATCGCCCACTTCTTGGCATCATCGGCGGCTTTCTGGGCACCTGCGAAATCTCCTGCAGCCCACAGTTTGCTGACCGACGTGGACTTGACGATCGCCACGATGCCCAACGGCAGGCAGCACAGGACCGTGGTCAGGATCGCCCACACGAGGTTGTTGTCCGGCTCGGGTCCGGGCGGCGGGCCACCCACGTATGCGCCGTACGGCTGTCCGTAACCACCCTGGCCGTAGTTCGGCGGCTGGTTCGGATCATAGGGATAGCTCATCTGCGCCCTTTCGACTCTCTCTGAGAACCCCAGGAGCGTAACCGACCCTCAGCCTGTTGGGCGGTTCCGGAAATCAGATTGCTTCCAACGATGTACACGCAACGTTCCCGCAGGCGAGAACGTTGCGTGTGACAACGATCGGGCTCCTACGCGGTGTCGCCGAAGAGGCGAGGCAACGTCGCCTCGCGCACCTCGCGCAGCTCGGTCAGCGGCACCGAGAAGTAGTCCTGGACCTCGACCTCGTCGCTGCCCTGGTCGACCACGCCGATGCGCGTCCACGGCATACCGCGGGCGTCGAGCATCGCGGCGAAGCGCGACTCCTCGGTACGCGGCACCGCGACCAGCACGCGTCCGGCGGATTCGGAGAACAGCCAGACGAAGGGGTCGGCATCCTCGGGCAGCAGGATTCGGCAACCGGTCTCGCCGGCGAGGGCCGCCTCGACGACGGTCTGGATGAGGCCGCCCTCGCTGAGATCATGTGCGGCCGAGATCAGTCCGTCGCGCGAGGCGGCGGTCAGGATCTCCGACAGCAGCCGTTCGCGTTCGAGGTCGACCTGCGGGGGCACACCACCGAGGTGGTCGTAGGCGACCTGCGCCCAGATGGAGCCGTCGAACTCGTCGCGCGTCTCGCCGAGCAGGATCAGCGTCTCCCCCGGTTCGGTGCCGAAGCCCGCCGGGATGCGGCGATGGACGTCGTCGATCACACCGAGGACACCGATCACCGGCGTCGGGAGGATCGCCGTCGCGCCGGTCTGGTTGTAGAAGCTCACGTTGCCGCCGGTGACCGGGATGCCCAGCTGTGCGCAGCCGTCGGCGAGTCCACGGACCGCCTGCTGGAACTGCCACATCACCGCCGGGTCCTCGGGCGAACCGAAGTTGAGGCAGTTGGTGACGGCCTTGGGGGTCGCGCCCGAGACGGCGACGTTGCGGTAGGCCTCTGCCAGCGCGAGCTGCGCACCTCGATACGGGTCGAGGAAGGTGTAGCGACCCGACGCGTCGGTCGCGAGAGCGATTCCGCGTCCGGTCTTCTCGTCGATGCGGATCATGCCGGAGTCGGCGTTCTCGGCCAGGACGGTGTTGCCGCGGACATAGCGGTCGTACTGGTCGGTGATGAACTTGCGGCTGCACAGCGCCGGGCTGGCGAGCATCTTCAGCAGCGTCTCGCGCAGCTGATCCGGCGTGTCCGGACGCTGCAGCGGCTCTGTGGTCGACGCGATCACGGTGTCCTGCCAGTCCGGACGTGCCACCGGGCGCTCGTAGACGGGGCCCTCGTGGGCGACGGTGCGCGGCGGCACGTCCACCACGGTCTCGCCGTGCCAGGTGATGACCAGATGGTCACCGTCGGTGACCTCACCGATCACGGTGGCCAGCACGTCCCACTTCTTGCACACGGCGAGGAAGGCGTCGACGTTCTCCGGGGCGACGACGGCGCACATGCGTTCCTGCGACTCACTGGAGAGCACCTCGGCCGGGGTCATGCCCTCGGCACGCACCGGCACCTGCTCCAGCTCGATGTGCATGCCGCCGTCCCCCGCTGCGGCGAGTTCGCTGGTGGCGCAGGACAATCCCGCGCCGCCGAGGTCCTGGATGCCCACCACGAGTCCGGCGTGGTAGAGCTCGAGGCAGCACTCGATGAGCACCTTCTCGGTGAACGGATCGCCCACCTGAACGCTCGGCAGCTTCTTACGGCTCGGACCGCCACCCTCGGCATCGTCGAAGGTCTCCGACGCGAGCACGGACACGCCGCCGATGCCGTCGAGTCCGGTGCGCGCACCGAACAGGATGATCTTGTTGCCGGTGCCCGATGCGAACGCCAGGTGCAGGTCCTCGGTTCGCAGCACGCCCGCGCACAGGGCGTTGACCAACGGGTTGCCCGCGTAGCTGGCGTCGAAGACGGTCTCGCCGCCGATGTTCGGCAGTCCGAGCGAGTTGCCGTAGCCGCCGACACCGCGCACCACGCCGTCGACGACGCGTCGGGTGTCGGGAGCGTCGGCCGGGCCGAAGCGCAGCTGATCCATGACCGCGATCGGCCGCGCGCCCATCGCCATGATGTCGCGGACGATGCCGCCCACACCGGTCGCCGCGCCCTGATAGGGCTCGACGTAGCTGGGGTGGTTGTGCGACTCGACCTTGAAGGTCACCGCCCACCCGTCGCCGATGTCGACCACGCCGGCGTTCTCACCGATACCGGCGAGCATGTTGGCCCGCATCTCCTCGGTGGTGGTCTCTCCGAAGTAGCGGAGATGGACCTTCGACGACTTGTAGCTGCAGTGCTCGGACCACATCACCGAGTACATGGCGAGCTCGGCGTCGGTGGGCCGACGGCCCAGGATCTCGCGGATTCGCGCGTACTCGTCGTCCTTGAGACCGAGTTCGCGGAACGGTTGCGGATGATCCGGGGTCGAGGAAGCGGCTGAGACGGTATCCACCTGGGCACTCACGCAGACAAGTCTAGGCGGGCCCGGGCCGTCGGAGGCGACGGGGCGCACCTCAGGCGTTCGGTGCGCCCTCCTCCCCTGGGAGATCTGTAGCCGGGACCGGCCCGGTCTCGGGATAGTCTGTTCACTCGAGCCGTGCAGGGCGCGGGACGTGCACGGGGGTGCAGGCACGCCGGCGACGCGCGGGGCACGACGTTGACACAGGGGGACGAGATGGCCGATGTCCGCAAGGCGAGGGCACTCTTCGAGCTGGGCGTCCTGTCCTTGAACATCCCCTTCGACGGTCAGGAGCCGATCAACAACCCTGCACAGGCCGCGAAGGCGTTCACCCGCGCCACCGAGTGGGATCCCTCGCTCGGTGACGCCTGGATCGGCCGCCTCGCCTGCGGGGACAGGAGCGACGAGGTCCTGCTGGGACTGTATCGGGCACGAGCGACGATCGGCGCCGAACAGCGTCGGCTCGGCCTTCCCCCGGGCACCATCGCAGGTCGCTGGGACACCGGGCTGCACATCGACTATCCGGCGATCACCGCCGTCGACGCCACTGCCGCATTTGCGTCCAGTCTGATCCGCGGTGCCGACTACTCGGGCGCCGAGGAGGCGCTCGACGAGATCCCGCCCGCCCATCGGTTGCCGATCGTGGAATTCGTCCGCGCTCACCTCCACTACCGAACACAACGATGGCCCGATGTGCTGACCGCCCTCACCCGCTCGGACCGGTGGGGCGACACGGTCATGCAGTCTGTGGCCGACTTCATGGCCGGATCAGCGTGCGTGCACCTGGGGATGCTCGGCGAGGGCATGCGTCGCCTGCAGAACGCCATCGACGGTCCGGTCGCGGGCTGTTCGGTCAGCGCGATGTACGCCTACGGCCTGGCGCTTCGCGAGCAGGGTCACGAGGAGAAGGCCAAGGCCATGCTCGAGCAGGTCTACGCGCGCAATCCGGCGCACACCGCGGCGGCGCAGGCCATGCGGTCCCCGACGATCCGCGTCCTCCGCACCACGCCCGAGGAGATCGCCGCACGCACCGACCGCTGGGACCCCGCCTCGGTGCCGGACCGCAATCAGACCACGGTGTCGCCGGGCGGAGCCGACGGCGTCGAGAACGAGCTGGTGACCGACGCCCAGCGCGAACTGGAACAACAGATCGGACTCGAGTCGGTCAAACAGCAGGTCGCCAAGCTGCAGTCGGCGGCCACCCTCGCCCGGGTCCGCGCCGACCGCGGACTCTCGACCTCGGCGCGCAGCCTGCACCTCGCCTTCACCGGGCCGCCCGGTACCGGCAAGACGACCGTCGCCCGGATCGTCGCCAAGATCTACTGCGGGCTCGGCTTCATCAAATCCGACAAGGTGGTCGAGGCGACCCGGCGCGACCTGGTCGGCGAACACCTCGGCTCCACCGCCATCAAGACGTCGGCGCTCATCGACTCGGCCATGGACGGCGTCCTGTTCATCGACGAGGCGTACACCCTGATCCAGAAGGGTTTGTCGGGTGGCGACGCGTTCGGTCGCGAGGCCGTGGACACGCTGCTGGCGCGGATGGAGGACGACCGGGATCGTCTGGTCGTGATCATCGCGGGCTACGACTCGGAGATCGACCGGTTTCTCGCTGCCAACGACGGCCTCGCGTCGCGTTTCGCACGTCGGGTCCGATTCGACTCGTACACCCCGCGAGAGCTCGCGCAGATCGGCGAGTTCATCGCGCGCAAACGCGATTCGGTCCTCACCCCGGAGGCGGTCGCCGAACTGGAGCAGGCGTGCGCGCCGCTCTACCACGATGTCCGCGACCACGATGGCGGCACGCGTCGAGCCACCGATCTGGCCGGTAACGGCCGATTCATCCGCAACATCGTCGAGGCCGCCGAGGAGGAGCGCGAGTTCCGGCTCAGCACGGCCGGCGACCTCGCCTCGTTGTCCGCAGACGATCTGATGCGTATCGAACTCGACGACATCCGGTCCGCCATCTCCGGCGTGCTGTCGGGACTGAGGCGCTAGCGGCCCTCGCCCGTCCCGGCACTTCCGCTCGTTTCCCCAGAGAGGTTCTCCATGCTCATGTCCTGCACCCGCTTGGTCCGATCCGGCCTGCTCGCCGGCGCCCTCGCCCTGACCCTGTCGCTGGCCGGATGCTCGTCCGACGACGCCGAACCCGCACCGTCCGCGACCACCTCGAAACAGACCGCCGGCACCGAGCAGACCACCGGAGACACGGGGCGGCCCACAAGAGAAGCGGCCACCTCGGGAGCACCGTCGGGCGCCGTCCGGAGTTCCACCGCCAAGGCTCTGAGCTGCCGCGACTTCCGGGCACTCGAAGACGATGGGCGCGCGGCCGCCGTGGCGGCACTCGGGGTGAAGTCCAACGCCGATCAGGTCGCCACCGTCGCGGCGACGGTCTGCCTCAGCCGTCTCGACGACAAGGTCGCCGATGTTGTCGGTGAGCTCGTGCCCACACGCTGATACGTTCGTTGACCATGAGTGTCCGACCGTGGTCCCTCCTGCACGGCCCGTTGTTCTCCCGCGGCCGTCCACTGGACCGCGAACACGCCGCGCCCCGCATCAGCGCGTACATCTACGGCAACATCCTGATCCTGGCGGCGCTGATCCCGCTGCACCTCACCGACGATTTCGTCGGCATCCTGATCGTGCTCGGCACAGCCGCGTCGACCTTCATCGCACATGTCTTCGCCGAGGCGGTGGCGCGACGGGTGCACGACGGCGCCGTCCACCCCACGAAGACGACGGTCCTGCACCACCTTCGGGATTCGGTACCGATCCTCTCCTCGGCGTCGGTGCCCTGCCTCATCCTGGCGATGGCGTGGATCGGCTGGATCGAACCGCGCACCGCACAGCTGGCCGCCGAGATCGTGATCCTGCTGCGCATCGGCGGAACGGTCTTCGTCATCGACCGCCTGAACAATGAAAGACCCAACCGCGCAACGCTGATCGGGGCGACCGCGGTCACCGTGCTGGCAACCGCCATCGTCGTCGTGAAGGTGTTCCTGACGCACTGACGTTCATGGCGCACCGATCAGCGGAGTCTGCGGCCGACCCGTGGATCAGCTGCGTGCGGTGAAGCTCATCGGCATCGAATGCCACCCCTGGGTGGGCCAGGTGCCGCGCTCCGGGTTCCCGTCGACCTTGAAGGTGTCGATGCGCTCGAGCCAGGTACTGAGGATCGCACGTATCTCGATGCGCGCCAGACCTTCCCCGAGGCACCGGTGATTTCCGGAACCGAAGCTGGTCAGCTGGGTCTTGCCCGGCCGATCGATGTCGCACTTGTCCGGGTCGGGGAACACGTCCTCGTCCCGGCTTCCCGACGCCCACATCTGCAGTACGCGCTCGCCGGCGCAGATCGTCCGACCGCCGATCTCCACGTCCCGAGTCGCCGTACGCGCGGTGGCCTGCGTGGGGGCGAAGACACGCGCGAACTCGCCGACCGCCTTGGTGATCAGTTTGGGATTGGCGCGCAACTGCTCTCGTAGCTCGTGATCCTCGGCCAGATGCGCCAGCGTGGCGCTCGTGACGTCGGCGGTGGTCTCGAACCCGCCGACGATCAGCAGTATGAAGGTGCCGAAGATCTCCTCATTGGTCAGCGGCCGTCCGTCGATGTCGGCCTCCATCAGCGCCGACATCAGATCGTCGCCGCCGGGCTCGGCCTTGGTCTTCTCCATCCACGCCTGGACGTAACCCATGAGATCCATGAAGGTCACGCCGAGCGCTTCCTGGTCACCGGAGGCATTGGCCGACACCATCCCCTCGTGCCAGCTCTTGAATCGCAGACCGTCTTCCTGCGGAACGCCCATGAGCATCGCCAACGCGCTCGAGGACACCCGGTAGTTCAACTGGGATGCCACGTCGGCATGACCGTCGTCGATGAAACTGTCGATGCACTCATGCGCGATGCGGACCAGCTCGGGCTCGAACGCGGCGATTCGGGATCCACGGAAGAAGGGAGCGACCAGGGCACGGTAGTCGGCATGCTGGGGCGGATCGGACTGGACCGGAAGCCATGGAAAGACTCCCCCGGTCATGTCCGGAACGACGAACACCTCTGCTGCACTGAAGGTTTCCGGATCGCCGGCAACCTGTTCGATGTCGGCGTGTTTGAAGACCGCCCACGCGCCGCCGAACTGCTCGGTCCAGGCAACCGGGCACTTGCCACGCATATTCTTCTGGACCGCGACAGGGTCTGCAAGGTTCGCCTCGGACAGCGGATCCCAGTCTGATGTGACATTGGCCATGAGGGGGATTCCTAAATCTTTTGGGCTACAACGACACACCTAGTGTGGCAACCACCACCTCAACCCGTCAAGGGACAACGTTGTACCTTATTCGCCTGGGCCCCCGTCGGCCTCCGCGCCGAGCGAGATTCCGTGCAGGATCAGCGCAGACATATGTCGCACAACGACTTCGTCGTCATCGTCAACCGATCCCAGCACCGAAGAGTCCATGCTGACGTAGCCCATCACCATGCTGATGAGCGCTCGAACCGTGATGTCGGCATGCTCCGCTGGGTACCCGTGCGCGGCGATGGTGCGCACCGCGATCGCCAGCACCGAGCCCATCCCCTCATCGATGGACTCCCTAACCTGTTGGCGCACTTCGGGTTCGAGCTGTTCTCCGGAGAACATCAGCAGCCGGAGCACGGCGGTGTGGTTGCGGCTGTTCTCGAACAGGTCAGAGATGAACTCGTAGACGAGCTCCAGCTCCGGTGGCTCCTCGGCGAGACGATCGGCCCAGCGGCTGGTCCAACTGTCGGCGAACTGGAGCAGCGGCTTGGTCATCACCTCGGCGAAAAGATCGGCCTTGGTGGCGAAATGCCGAGTGAGGACCGACCTGGTGACGCCGGCACGATTGGCGATGGCCGCCATCGTCGCACCCTTGTAGCCGAGGTGGCTGAACTCCTCCTCGGCCGCGACCACGATCAGGGCCTGCAGGTCCGACGAACGTCGCCGAGTGGTGGGGCTCATGGATTGACGACGTTGGCTACTCATGGATCCGATGATGCACCACGCCGCCGTCCGCTGTCATCGACGCCGATCACACCGGCAGATCATTCCGTCACCGATTCATCGGCCGCCGGTCGGTAGTTCGGCATTGACTCCGGAGATGTCGACGATCTTCCAGTCCTTCGACTTGTCCAGTCGCAGCTTGTATGTCGCAGTCGACTGGATACCGTCGGGGGTCTGGGTGTTCTTCGTGGTGACGCCGACGAAACAGTCCACGGAGTACACGTCGCCGTCGACCGACGTGGTGACCGCGGCTATCGGCTCCGCCGTCGACGTCCACTGCAACGGTGTGACGATCTGCTCCATCGACGTGGCCGCCTGGGTCAATCGGGCGGCCATCTCCTCCGAGGTCCCCTCGGTCAGTCGGGATCGCCAGGCCGGCAGGTCCTTGAAGTCGATCGCGGCGGCACCCTTCGCATAGTCCAGAGCAACCTTCTCGGCCTGCGATTCCGCCGTCGCAGCCGCCTGTGTCGCGGTCAATTCCTCACTGCGCGAGTGCAACTGCCAGCTGACGAGGCCGAGAGCCGCGACCAGGGCGAGGATCACGCCGCCGACGATCACCGACCGCAGGGACACCTGATGCCCACGAGCTCGGTCCCCCGCGGCGTGGCCCGGCACTTCCGTACCGGTGCCGCGCGCACCGCCGGCAGCGGTCGCCGGTTCCGCGCCTTTCTCCAGCACTGCGATACCCGATGTCGTCGCGCTCGCCGTCCCGTCGTCGTCCTTCGTGTCGTCCCTGCGTTCTGGGTCGTTTTCCATGGTCCGCACCGTTTCTCATCCGTTCGTGTGGCTGGCTGCTGTCATCTGCCGCGTTCTTCCGGCAGGTCGTGTATCAGGACCCGGGCACCCCCACTTCGACGTGGAGCGACCCGTTCCGGACCGCGCCCAGCGCACGGACGAGCACCGCGCTCGGGTCGACCGTGCGCAACGCGCCGGCGCCGGCGCTGACCGTCGGCAGGAGGTTGTCGCCGATCACCTTGAGATCTGCGGCGGTGTTGTCCAGGAACTTCTGGAGTTCCATCAGGAACGGTCCGGCACCATCCTCGATTCCGGTGGCCAGCGGCCCGCCGCGGAACACCGCGAACTTCAGCGCGTCCTGGAGGACACCGAGATTCCGGCCGAACCCTTCGGCGACCGGGGCAGCCCCGCGGAACGCGGCCGGAATCTCTCCGCTCCTCATGAGCAGCGGCTGCAGGGCGCTGAGCAGCGTGGTGAGATTGTCGGCCTGACCACCGATCGTCGAGGCCAGACGCTCACCGGCGCGGTTGATGCTGCCCAGCACGTACTGTTCGTCATCGGCGCACACCCCGCCATCCGTGCACGGGCCGGGCAACGCCACGTCGAGGGTCTCGAAGATCTTTCCCACGCTCTTGGGGTCGACCTGTTCCAGCAGTCGGGTGACGCGCTCGGACAGATCCTTGAACGTGGACGGATCATCGACCTGCGACCGGCCGATCACCGCATCCTCGGCGATGTACGGGCCGGTCGCCACCGCCGGCGTGACCGCCACGTAGGGCTCACCGAGCGCCGACAGGGTCTCGATCCGGAACGTGCTCTCGGTGGGGATCTGATACTCCGGACGGTATTTCATGCCGATCGTGACCCCACGCGCAGACGGACGGACCGATGCCACGGTGCCGATCTCGACGCCGCGCAACAGCACTCGTGCTCCGGGGACGAGACCGTTGCCGTCCGAGACCTCCATGGTGACCCTCCGATCGTCGCTCTCCCGGCTGACCGGGAGCCCGAGGGTCCCCATGTAGACGAAGGCCAGAACACCGATCACGAGCATCCCGGCAATCGACAGCATCGACTTCTTCATCGCACCGCTCCCAGCATCCGCAAGAGGTTCTCCACATCGCCGATCAGCTGTTCACCGCCACCTCGTGCCGTCACCGAGGTCACATCGACCGATGGGTTGGATGCGAACGGAAGCAACATATTACGGAGGAAGTCCGAGGTCTTGATCGCCAATCGCGGTCCATCGTCCACGATCCCGCGCACGTCGTCGGACGTGGCCGCGAGAGAATTGAGCATCGGCACCAGCCAGATCCCGCCCTCGAAGATGCTGCCGATCGAGGGCAGCAGATAGGCGATGTGAACCAGGAAGCTGTCGGCATCACGCCGCCAGTAGGTCGCCGCCTCGGCGCCGAAGATCTTGGTCAGCTCGTCATGGCGCTCACCGATCGCCGCGGCCGAAGCGTTCATGCCGGTCAGGAAACGATCGATTTCACCGGTGTTGCGTCCCAGGTCTCTCAGATCCACCGACGTGACCGTCGCGAGCCGGCGCAGATCCCGGCGCTTGGGCATCACGTTGTTGATCCGCGCCATCGCGTCCTGGATCTGGGTGATGGTGCCGCCGTTGACGAAGTTGGCCAGCACCGCCAGCGTGTCCTCGAGCGGGGGTGGCGACACCGTGCGTTCCACGCCGATGACCGACCCCGGCTCGAGATACCCCCGGGCACCTGTCGAACCGTCTTCTCCGTCGCCCGCAGGCGGGACGAAGGCGATGTAGGTGTCACCGAGAAGGGTGTTCTGCCGGATGACGGCATCGGTGTCGGCGGGAATGCGCGTGCCCTTGCGGATTCGCGCCGCGACCTCCACGTAGTCGTCGGTCAACTCGAGCCCGGTCACCTCGCCGATACGCTGTCCATCGGCGACGACGTCGGCACCGTTCGGCAGCGACAGGACACTGGCGAATCGGACCGACACCTCGTAGCCGTCGCCCGTTCCGGGACGTACCGACGGCAGGTCATCGGGACCGATCGCGCACCCCGCGAGCACGATCGTCATGACCATCGCCGGAATCGCCACCGGCACGCCCCGGCGGATCGTCCGCCGACCCAGGCGGGAGAACCATGCAAGCCGTCTCATGACCGACCCCCCAGCAGGACCATGTCCAACAATGCGTCACCCCGGAACTCGCTGACCGCACCACGTCTCGTACAGGTGTTGGGGCGCAGCTTGTTCGCCTGAGCGCACAATTCCGGGGAGACGTCGGACACGCGAACCGTGGGCGGTGTGTACCGGACCGAGAGTCCGCGCCCCTCGCCCTGAGTCTGCTGACGCACCGCCTGCGCAACCGCGGGGATGGTCGACACCAGCGACGAGATGTCCGGCGCGCGAGCGGCCGCCAGCGAGATCGCCTGCGTCACCGGACCGTGCACGACCGGCCAGATGTCGCCACCGTAGTTCCGCTCGATGTCGTACAGGGTCGCCACCGTCCAGGCGACACCCTTGGTCAGTTCCGTCGCACCGGTCCAGAGTTCGGTGCCGACCTCGAGGATGTTCGGCGCCTGGGTGAGGATGGACTCGATCGCACCCCAGTTCTTCAGCGCATCCTCGCTCAGCGGTGCCATGTCGGAGATGACACTGCCGATGTCGGCGATCACCTTGTCCGGGTTCTGCGCCGCATCCGCTGCATTCGTCATGACGTCGCGGGCGTGCGGCCCCACCCCGCGGAGCGCGTCGGCGAGTCCGGTCACGGCTCCCCGGACATTCTGGCCCTCGCCTGCGGGGGCCAGGTCGTCGACGAAATCCGCTGCCGAAGCGGAGATCTCCGAGATCGTCTTGGGCGTGTAACTGTTGGTGAGGGCGATGCATCGGTCGCCGGTGAGCCGAGGACCCGAGGCATAGTTCCCCACGAGCTCCAGACTGCGGTCGGCGAGCAACGACTTGGACCGGATCACCCCCTTCACATCGGCGGGAATCGCACGGGGCGTGTCGATCTCGAAGGTGACCAGGACGCGGTCTCCTCGTGGCTGCACCGCGGCGACCCGGCCGATGCGGTATCCCATCTGTGTGACCGGATTGTCGGCGTACAGACCGGTGGCATCCGGCATCTCGGCGCAGAACTCCCCGGTGGTGGGCGGGAGTTCATCGGCGGCCAGCGCGGTGCCGGCACAGCCGGACAGCGCGAGAACTGCCACGACCCCGATGATTCCCAGGTTCGGACGTCGCATCATCAGCACTTCCTCCCGGCAACCGGGATACAGATATCGGAGGCGAGCACGGTTCCGCCTTTGAGTTCCTTGATCCCCTCGGGACCGAGCCAGCCCGCCAGCTGATCTCGCAGCGCGGTCAGCTTGTCGATGGCCGGCCCCATCGTGTTCTGCGCGGTCTCGGCGATCTGCCGGAACTGATTGATCGCCGCGACGACCTGATCGCTGTGATCCAGGTAGTAGGCCTCTAGCGGTTGGATCGACATCAGAATCCGTCCGAGCCGCGCATACGCCTCGTTGAACCCCACGTGAGTGTTGTTGTAGGTCGAGAGCACGATGTCGGTCTGTCGCAGCAGATCGAAGATGAATGCCCGGTTGGCCTCGAACGCCTCGAGGTACTCGGTGCTCAGCGCTGCGATCGCGTCGACCTGTGATCGCTGGCGGGCGATGACACCGGTGACGCTCCGCATTCCGTCGACCATGTCCCGCAAGGAGGGCGACTGCCCGCCCAGGGCATCGGCGACCTGACCGAGATTGCCGTCGATGTCAGTGGCGTCGACGTTGTCGGTGACCGTCGGCACCTCTTGGATCGCGTCCCCGATGCTGTAGGGAACGCTGACCGCGCTGGACTGAATCCAGGTGTCCCCCAGCGGAACATCCCCCAGAGGAATGAGGGTCGCGGCGTAGCCGCCGACCGGTGTCAGCATCCGGACCTCGACCCGGGAGCGATCCCCGATGAAGATTTCCTCATCGACCTCGGCGGTGACCCGGACCTCGTTGGCGCCGAGTTCGAGTCCGGTCACCTTGCCGACGTTGAGCCCGGCGACGCGCACGTCCTGCCCGACCGCCACCGACGACACGTCATCGGTGAGGAAGGTGAACTGCTTCTTCCCCGGGGGATTGACGTAGACGACGACGATCACGGCGGCGATGACGATCACCGCGACCAGCAGCGCCGTCCCGATCATGACCTCGCGCCCGACCCTCTTGGTCAAACGTCCCAGCATGGCCGGTGTCATCGTGCCGCGCATACGACGACCTCACTTCCGTCGAGCAGCAGCTCGACATCGGACGGCAGGTCCGCGAGCCCATTCGCACAACTGCGTCCGGAGTGATCGATGCCGGCCGGGACCTGGAGACCGGCAACCGCCACCGGGATCATCCGGAGCGCCTCGGCGGCTTGCGGAATCGAGCTGAACGCATCGGTGAGCAGCTTGTCGACGTCGAGCCCGGGCCGCAGTCCGATGTTGCCCATCATCCGGTCGATCGGCTCGGTGAAGGCGGGTCCGTAGCGATCCGTCTTGTAGAACTCCTCTAGAACGGTCATTCCCTTGGCGACCGGGATCTTGACCGAGTGAAGGAACTCCATGACCTCCGGGGTCCGGCCTCCCATGGTGTCGGCGATCCGGGCCAGGTTGGCGGTGAGCGTGGAGATCAACCGTTCACGGTCCGTCGCGAACCGGGACAGTTTCGCCACGTTGTCGAGCATCGGCGCCAGTCCGCTGCCGTCTCCCTGCAGGATGGCCAGCGCATTGTCGGTGAACTCGTTGACCTCGTCGGTGCGCATCGTCGCGAGTACCGGCTGCAGGCCGTTGAACAATTCGGTGATGTCGAAGGAGCCCGTCGTGTGGCTGAGCGGGACCGTGTCCACCGGCCGTCCGGCCGGCCCGAAGGCGACGTCGACATATCTTGCGCCCGTGAGATTCTGGTACTTCACGGTCAGACGCGAGTTCTCCGTCAGCCGATACGACTCGTCGAGGGTGAAGTCGACCTCGGCCACGCTGCGCCCGTCGACGCGGACGATGCGCGTGTCGGTGATCTTCCCGATCCGCACCCCCTTGGTGCGCACGTCGCCGTTGATCCGCAGTCCGGAGATGTCGGAGAACTCGGCCCGGTAGGTCCTCGTCGGTTGATCGACCGGTGACTTCATCGCACTGATCACGATCGCGAAGAGCACGGCGCACACCGTGACCGCCACAGCGAGCTTCGCGACGGTGGCAGTCGTCGTGCTCACCGCGCACCTCCCTGCGGCCCGGTCGCGACGTGCGACAGCGGCGCGGCGAGCGCCGGAAAGGTGTTGACCACCAGCGCGACATCGAGGGTCGGACGACCGCCCTTCATCGCGAATGCACTGTTGTACTTGTCGATCAACTGCATCAGGCCTTTCGGGGACATACCGCCGCCGACGAAGTGCGGGATCAGATCGGATACCTGCGTCACCACCTGGGTCAGGGGTGTCAGTTCTTTCGGATGCGAGGCAAGCAGGGTGCCCGCCAGCCCGAACAGTTGCGAGGACGCCAGGTCCAGGCCGGCATCGAGGCGGTCGAGCACGTCGATGTTCGCGCGGCGTACGCCGTCGGCACCCATCGGATTGAGCGATTCGTTCTCGTAGACCATGAAAAGCATGTCGATGAGTTCGCGGCTGAACTCGGGGGCCTCGGCGAGGATGTCGTCGAATTTCTCCATGAGTTCGTGCGGGAGATGCCGCTGCGTGGCCGCGACCCGATCGGCCACGGTGATGCCGGTGTCGATGAGCGGTGCGAGCCCGTCGGTATAGCGGACCGTCTTCTCCAGCGAGCGCACGATGTCGGTGGTCAGGGTCCCGTCGACGACCAGCGAGCCGCGCTCGATCATCGTCGACATGGTGAAGTCGCCCTTCGGTGTCCGTTCGAAGGTCTCACCGCCGGTGAGTGGCTCGCCGCCCGGCTGCGCGACGATGTTGATCCCGGTGGTACCGAAGTAGTTCCGCGGCCGGAAGTCGACGTCGAAGGTCGACGTGACGCCCTCGATCAGCTCGGGTCGCAGCCGCATCGCGATGGTGATGTCACCCGGAGCGGCGCTGCTGAGGTCGGTCACCTCACCGACCTCCGAACCGCTCAGGATGACCTTGCTGCCCTCGGTCACCCCCGGTCCCACATAGGAGGTCCGCAGGGTGATGTCGATGCCCGGCGGGGCGTCGTAACGGGGGTAGATCCACGTCGCCGCGACGACGATCAGCACGAGCACCGCTGAGATGATGCCTCCGACGACCACCACCGAGCGATTCTGCCGATCAGATGTTCCGCGAACGAAGTCCTGGCTGTAGGTCCTCGATCCCAACGCACTCACCCCTTGAAGACCAGTTCCGGACTGAGACCCCAGATCACCACGGTCATCAGGAAATTCAGTACGACGATGGCCACCAGACTCGCCCGGATCGCCCGTCCCGACGCCGAGCCGACGCCGGCCGGGCCACCCGCGGCGAAATAGCCGTAGTAGCAGTGGATCACCGTCACCACGGCGCAGAACAGGAGCGCCTTCACCAGTGACGCCGCGAGGTCCGGATAATCCAGGAACTGCGCGAAGTAGTGGTCATACGTGCCGGGCGGCTGCTTGTAGAACACCTTCACGATGAGTCCGCCGGTGAAGAAGCTGATCACCAGGGCCATCAGATATCCGGGGATCACGATGAGCATGCTGCCGATCAGTCGTGTGCCGACGACGAACGGAATCGCCCGCAGGCCCATCGATTCGGTGGCGTCGATCTCCTCGGAGATGCGCATCGATCCGATTTCGGCGGTCATCCGGCATCCCGCCTGGGCGGCGAAACCGATGCCGGTGACGATGGGTGCGATCACCCGGACGTTGCCGAACGATCCGATGATCCCGGTGAGGGGCCCGAATCCGAGAAGATCGAGCGCCATGAAGGCCTGGATCGCGACCACCGCGCCGACGGCGATGCCCAGGAAGAACATCAGGCTCAGGACACCACCGTCGACGATGAGCGATCCGTTGCCCCATGCCATGTTGTTCATGGTCTGCAGGGTCTGCTTGCGATAGTGCCGAATGGTGGTGGGCAGCAGAGCGATCGTCTTTCCCCCGAAGATCGCGATCTGTCCGACCTCGGCGAAGACGGAGGTCACTGTGCGGGAAACGGCGTCGACCGGTCGGTTGATGACCGCGGGAATCGCCCGGTACCGGGCCGGTGTGTTCGTCATGCCAGCGCCGCCGGGAAGAACATCGTCTGCAGCTGACTGATCAGCAGATTCGACACGAAGATGCAGAACACGCTCAGGACCACCGAGGCGTTGACCGCGTTGGCGACGCCTCGGGGCCCGCCTTTGGCCTCGAGTCCACGGAGGCTGGCGATGAGCACCACGATGGCCGCGAAGGTCAGCGCCTTGAAGACCGAGAACATCAGGTCCGTCGGAGTTGCGAAGGCGCCGAAGGACATCCAGAAGCTACCCGGGACGACGTCGTTGATGTTGGCCGAGATCGCCAGGCCCGCACCGACACCCGCCGCGATGATCACGATGCAGAGCAGCGGCGCGATGAAGATCATCGCGAGGAAACGCGGGACGATCAGGCGCTCGACCGGGTCGACGCCCATGACACGCATGGCTTCGATCTCCTCGCGGATCGATCGCGCGCCGAGGTCGGACGCGATGGCCGACGCGGCCGCACCGGCCATCAGCAGTCCGGTTGCCATCGGCGCACCCTGGCCGACCACGCCGAGCCCGGATGCGGCGCCGGCCAGCGAATTCGCCCCGACCTGGTTCATGATGCCGCCGACCTGAACCGAGATCTCCGCGCCGATGGGAACCGCCATCAGCAGTGCGGGGAGGGCGGTGACCTTCAGCAGCCGCCACATCTGGTCGACGAGTTCGGGCCACTGCAGATCGAGCCGGAGCAGCCCGGAGACGATGCATTTTCCGATGGCGGCGGCGAGCAGTGCGGTCCGCCCCAGCGTCGCGAGGCTTTCACGTGGTGCCCGCCGTAGGTATTTCACGATGGGCGTCAACGGGTTTCGCACGCGACGCCGCCGTCCGGCGCGCTTGTTCTCGTGCGTCGGCGAGTCGACCGGCAGCGCCGGGCTCACCGGGGCAACCGACCTCAGGGCGGTCGTGGCTGTCATGGTCACCTTTCCGGAAATGGGCATCGACAACTGGCCGTGCGCTGGGACTGTTCGAGCACGGCTGGATGAGAATCGTGATGTATGACGAGCGGCTTCGGCGTGTGCGTCTGCCTCGCGGACGGGCGTGATGCCCCGGCGTGGGGCGGGTTCTCCGGTCAGCCGGCGGCGACCGCCTTGCCATCGCGAGCACGCTCGGTGACCTTGACCAGATTGCGTTCACCATCGACCAGGATCCGGTCGCCCTCGCCGATTCTCCGGGTTCCGCTCTCGGTTCCGATCACGTAGGGAACCCCGAGCTCGCGGGCGACGACCGCGCCGTGACTGGCCGATCCCCCGATGTCGATGACCAGGGCCTCGGCCATCGCCATCAGTGGCGCCCAGCTCGGATCGGTGAAGCGGCACACGAGGATGTCGCCGTCGTCGAGCTCGATGTCCTCGGACGGGTCCGACAGGACCCGAGCGCGGCCCTCGACGACCCCACCGCCACTGGCAGCACCCGAGAGCTCAACCGCGCCACCGTCATCGGCGTTGTCGTCGATCCGCTCCGGCTCGGGCATGCCGTAGAACGCGACCGGAAGGACCATCGCCTTGTAGTCCTCACGCGTGGCTCGACGGGTGTCGACGATCCGCTGGGCGTCGGCCAGGCGGCCCGCGGCGAGATCCTCACATTCCTCGACCGTGAGGAAGAAGACGTCGTCGACCTCCCGGAGCGCGCCGAGGTCGACCTGCTGGCGGCCGAAGGTCCGGGCGGCGGCGCGGGCGCGGTCGATCGCGATGAGGTAGGCGGCCTTTCCGACCTGCAGTGATCGGATGACGTCACGCATCTTGCGGACGAGCCACCGCGTGACGGGTCGCTGCAGAGCCGGGGTCGCCGCGAGCAGCCGCGCCTCGGCCGCGGACCCGACCTGCTGCGTGGCCGACGCTCGCGCGGCCGGCCGTTCGGCGCGCTGAGCGAGTGACGCGGCGAGTGATCGCACCGCTCGAGGGTCCTCGCGCCACACCGTGGCGAACAGATTGCCCTCGTTGGGGCCGTGGTATCCCCATGAGGACAAGAACTCCGCCTCGCCGATCTCGCCGCGCCCGAGCCGCCACAGGTCATCGGCCATCTTGGCTTCGTTGAGATCGCCTACGCCGGAGAGCAACTGGTCGACGAGCCCCGGTTCGCCGAGCTTCTCGGCCGCCCCGGTCACCGCACTCTGGGCTCCCTGGAAGATGAAGCGCCACACGCAATGCACGCTGAAGACCCGTTCGAAGTCGGTACGGGTCTGCACCAGACGCTCGATCGGGGTCTGGCTCGGCTCGCCGTCGACGACCGTCGCCAGCCAGTCGGCGTACATCTCCTCGTAGAGACGTTCCAGACGCTTCCGCGTCCGCATGAGCGCGACCGGCGCCTTCGCGGCGATCACCGGGACCCGGCCCGGACTGCCGGAGAACTTCGGCGCGTCGGGTCGCACCGAACCCATGAGATCTCGCTCGAAGTCGTCGGCACTGAGTCCCGGCACCGCCGCCATCGTCTTCTTGATGACGTCCACGTTCAACGCCTGACGCCCGTAGAAGCAACTGACGCCCAGCTCATTCGGATCGTCGGACACCACGAGCTTGCTCCGTGGGATCACTCCGAACGAGTACATCGGATACAACAGCCCCTGCTCGGTCGCCGGGCCCCACAGGCTCCAGCACATCGGTGACATGACCTCTGGGCAGGCCTCGCCGAGATTGGTACTCGTCCAGTAACGACCGGGCTCCGAGGAGCCCTTGATGGGATCGGTGACGGGTGTGGGCACGACTGCTCCTTCACGGCTTCGCACAGTGTGACGCCTGTGATCGGCTTCCCCCGGGGAAGGCAGCTCCCTCGCTGAGATGTGACACTCTCGCGAAGGTGACTGTGATCGCTGACACAACAGTTTTACTCTCGCAATGGACTGTTTGTCTATAGATAAACGGAATTTTAGGGGCGATTGTGTCCCTTAGCCGTTGCCGATGTCACTCCACGAACCCGGGGGGACTCGTGATCACTTCCCGATCACACGCCGGCGATCAGCCGCCCGCCCCCTCGGTCGTGACGGTGAGGATCGCCTCGGTGAACTCGGGACGGCAGATCACCAGGTCGGGCAGATACGTGTCGTCGTTGTTGTAGACGAGCGCCGAACCGTCGATGCGTCCGCACCACAGCCCCTTCGCCCGGGCGACGGCCACCGGCGCCGCGGAATCCCACTCGTGCTGGCCGCCCGCGTGCACGTAGGCGTCGGCCTCACCGCGGACCACCGCCATCGCCTTCGCTCCCGCCGATCCCATCGGAAGCACCTCCCCCGCGACCGCCGCCGCGACCTCGTCGGCGAAAGCCGGCGGCCGTGAACTGCTCACCACGACGCGGGGCACGTCGCTGCGTGGTCGCGACGCCAGTCCCGACGTCGGTTCGACCACGGTCTCGTCGTCGAGGTAGGTGACCCCCAGAGCCGGGAGCGCCACGGCCCCGGCGATCAATCCGCCGGTGGCCGACCACAGCGCCACGTGCACGGCCCAGTCCGCGCGGCCGGCGCCCGGCTCGTACGTCCCGTACTCACGCGTGCCGTCGACCGGATCGACTATCCAGACCCGGTCGGCGTGCAACCGGGACTTGTCGTCGGCCGATTCCTCCGACAGCACCGCGTCGTCCGGCCGGGCCTCCGCGAGGCGTCGCAGGAGGAACTCGTTGGACCGCGCATCTCCGGCCCGGCCCAGTTCCTTGCCGGTCAGCCCACTGGTCCGGCGGATGTCCAACAGGAGTTCACCTGCCGCGGTGGCCAGTTCGCCTGCGAGTGCTCGATCGTCGGTCACGCTGTGTCCCTCTCTGGCGGTTGGGCTGGTACACCGGCGCCCCGGTGTCCGGTCATGACATACCCACCGGCATCGCGGGCGAACCGGGGCGTCACAGTCCCAGGTTACGGAGGACCATCTCGGCGACGTCGGCAGGCGCGCCGTCGTCGGGGGTGATGACGAGTTCGGCATGCGTCGGCCGTTCGTAGGGCGAGTCGATGCCGGTGAACTGACTGATCTCACCCCTACGGGCCTTGCCGTACAGCCCCTTCGGGTCCCGACGCTCACATTCCTCGAGCGGGGTGTCGACGAAGATCTCGTAGAACGGCAGGCGTCGCTGTGCGTGGATCTCCCGTGCGCGCTGCCGTTCCTCGGCGAAGGGGCTGATCAGCGAGACGATCGCAACCGCACCCGAATCGGCGAACAGGGCCGCCACCTCACTCGTCCGGCGGATGTTCTCGCGCCGGTCGTCATCGGAGAAACCGAGATCGGAGTTGAGTCCGTGGCGCAGGTTGTCCCCGTCCATCAGGTAGGCGGGTCGGCCCTCGGCGACGAATCGTCGCTCGAGTTCGACGGCGAGGGACGACTTCCCCGACCCCGACAGCCCGGTCAGCCAGATGGTGGCGCCGCGATGCGCCCGGTGCTCGCGGGCGACCTTGCCGGCCTGCCACACGACGTGGCTGTCGTGGCTGACCGGCGCGGTGATCATGCCCGCGCCGACGGTTCGGTTGGTGACCTCGTCGATGAGGATGAAACTCCCGGTGTCACGGTTGCGGCGATAGGAGTCGAACATGACCGGCTCCTGGGTGTGCAGGGTCACCCGCCCGATCTCGTTGAGCGACAGGACCTCGGCGTCCTCGTCGCGATGCAGCGAGTTGACGTCCAGCCGGTAGTTGAGCCCGGTGATCTGCGCGCGGGTCAGCCGCGTTCCACACAGGAGCTGATAACGGCTGTGTCCGCGGAGCTCGGTGTCGTCGTCGAACCAGCAGACCATCGCATCGATCTCGCGCCCGACGTACGGCCGGTTGTTGGGCCGGGCCAGCATGTCGCCACGCACGATGTCGATCTCGTCGGCAAGTTCCACCGACACCGCCATCGACGAGAACGCCTCGTCGACGGCGGCTCCGCCGGGACCCCAGATCTCGGTGATCGTCGTGCTGAAACCGCTCGGCAGGACCACGACCTCGTCGCCCTTGGCGAAGACGCCGCCCGCCACCGTGCCCGCATAGGCACGATGGTCGGCACCGTCGCTGCGTTGCGGACGGATCACGTACTGCACCGGCAGTCGCGCGTCGATGAGATTGCGGTCCGACGCGATGTAGACATGTTCGAGATGGTCGAGCAACGGCCTGCCCCCGTACCACGGCATCTCCGCCGACTGCTCGACGACGTTGTCGCCGCGCAACGCCGACATCGGGATGAAGGTCAGGTCCACGACGTTGAGCTTGGTCGCGAAATCCGCGAAATCCGCACAGATCTCGTCGAACCGTTCCTGAGACCAGTCCACGAGGTCCATCTTGTTGACGCAGACCGTCAGGTGCGGGATCCCGAGCAACGAGGAGAGAAACGCATGCCGCCGAGTCTGTTCCAGCACTCCCTTACGCGCATCGACGAGGATCAGCGCGAGGTCGGCCGTCGACGCGCCGGTCACCATGTTTCGCGTGTACTGAACGTGACCCGGGGTGTCGGCGATGATGAATTTCCGCTTGGGCGTGGCGAAATACCGGTATGCGACATCGATCGTGATGCCCTGTTCCCGTTCGGCGCGCAGTCCGTCGGTCAAGAGGGCGAGGTCGGCGTATTCGTCACCCCGTTCCGCACTGGTCCGCTCGATAGATTCGAGCTGATCGGTGAAGATCGCCTTCGAGTCGTAAAGCAGCCGGCCGATCAGCGTCGACTTCCCGTCGTCGACCGATCCCGCGGTGGCGAGCCGCAACATCTCGGTGGCGCCCCGGACGTCCGGAACACCCCTGCCGGCATCGACCCCGTGCATCAGAAGTAGCCCTCCTTCTTGCGATCCTCCATGCCCGACTCGGAGATCCGGTCGTCGGCGCGCGTGGCCCCGCGCTCGGTCAGCCGGGTCACCTCGATCTCCTCGATCACCTTGCCGACGTCGTCGGCCGTCGACAGGACGCAACCGGTGCAGGTGGCGTCGCCGACGGTGCGGAACCGCACGGTCTCGGTCCGCACCTCCTCCCCCGGAAGTTCTTGCAGGAAGCGTGTTCTCGCCAGCAGCATGCCGTCCCGGGGGATCACCTCCCGCCGGTGGGCGTAGTAGATCGACGGCAGGTCGATGTTCTCTTCGGCGATGTACTGCCAGATGTCCAGCTCGGTCCAGTTCGACAGCGGGAACACCCGGATGTGTTCGCCTTTCGAATGACGACCGTTGTACAGGCGCCATAGTTCGGGGCGTTGATCGCGCGGGTTCCACGCGCCGAACTCGTCTCGGAAGCTGAAGACCCGTTCCTTCGCGCGGGCCTTCTCCTCGTCGCGCCGGGCTCCGCCGAACACGGCGTCGAAGCGGTTCTCGGTGATCCCGCGCAGCAGCGCCGTGGTCTGCAGGCGGTTCCGGCTCGCACCCGGCCCGGTCTGCTCGACGACACGTCCGGCGTCGATGTCGTCCTGCACGGAGCTGACGATCAGCCGGACGCCGGTCTCGGCGACCACGCGATCACGGAACCGGATCACCTCGTCGAAGTTGTGTCCGGTGTCGACATGCATGAGCGGGAACGGGACCGGCGCCGGCCAGAACGCCTTGCGTGCGAGGTGGAACATCACCACCGAGTCCTTGCCGCCCGAGAACAGCAGGACCGGGCGCTCGAAGGTGGCCGCAACCTCCCGGATGATGTGGACCGCCTCGGCCTCCAACGCGGCCAGGTGGGACAACTCGTACCCGTGACGTTCCATCCGGTCGGGCGTGTCGGTCGTGCTCGCCACAGTGCGCAACCCCCTTGACATGTCGAATATTCGACACTAAGTGTTGATAATGTGACATCGACGGTAGGCGACTTCTCCGAGGCGCGTCAACCGGCACGCGCCGGGTCGCCACCGACCGCACGCGTGGTGGCGATCGTCGAACTGCTCGCGGAGGCGAACCAGCCCGCCCTCACCCTCGCCGAGATCGTGCGCCGCACCTCATTGTCGCGCGCGACCGCCCACGCCATCGTCTCCGAACTCGTCGAACACGGCTGGCTTATCCGGGATCAAGCGGCCGGCACCTTCGCCATCGGCCCGGCCTTCGCCATGCTCGCCCGCAACCTGGGCGGCGCCGACCATCTCTTGCGGTGGGCCACGCTCACGGTGCGGGAGCTGTGCGCACGGTTCGATGTCCCGTGCTTCCTCGCGCGCCGCACCGCACCCGACGTCGTGACCCTCGCCGCGCACGCCTTTCCGCCGCATCTCACGCCCGACGCCGGACTGCATCCGTGGTTGCGCGACGGCGCCCGCATCCGCCTGCGCCCACCCATCAGCCGGGAGTTCATCGCCTGGGATTCCGCGCAGGCGCAGGCGGCCTGGATCGCGCGCGCGCCCGAGTCGAGCCGCACCCGCCTCCGGCTTGCCCTCGACGCCGTGGCCGAACGCGGGTACTCGATCGAACGGATGACCGCCGACCACGGGGCGATCATCGATGCGCTCGGCTCGCTGGACACCGTCTCCGACAGCCTGCGGGCCCGGGTCGACGACCTGCTGACCGAACTGTCGGTCATCGATTATCTCCCCGACGAACTGGACGCGTTCGCCGCCGCCGGCGCCGAGGTGCCCGTGGTCACCGTCGGCGCACCCGTCTTCGACGCCGCCGATCACGTCACCGCGGCGATCGTGACCTGCCCCAACACCGCGCTTCGCGCCGACGATCTACGCAAACTGGCCGAGGCCACCCGTGACGCGGCACGTGGGATTTCGGCGCATCTCCACTGAATCTCACGACCCGATTCGGCCCGATCGTGATGTACACTACGTCTCTATTATTTATAACTAGAGAAGTTCCGTGGTCCATCCCCGCGCTCCTCCTGCCTCACGGCAGGTCCCGCGCGTCACCCCGATCGCCGAGGAGGCTCCATGTCGATCGACGACAGAACCCCCGACGTCATCTCCGACCCGGTCGATTGGGCTGCCCATTTCTGGGATCAGCAGGCCCTCGACGGCGATGAGAGGCGTTTCCTGACCCTGACGTCGCTGTTGCGTTACCAACGGATCGTCGCCGATGCGGTGGACGTGAAGCTGAAGGCACATGGCCTCAACATGACGGACTACCTCCTGCTCATGACACTTCTCCTGTCCGAGACCGGCACCCGCCTGATCTCCGCGCTCGCACGCAACCTCCTGGTCCACGCGACCACCGCGACCCTCGCCACCGACCGCCTCGAGTCCAGGGACCTGCTGGAGCGGAGCCCCCACCCGACCGACCGCCGCGCCACCTGCGTGACCATCACCGACAAGGGACGCGACGCCGCGCGCGCGGTCACCAGTGCTCTCACCGCCGACGAGTTCGGCATGCACGGCGGCACCGATCAAGACGTCGAACAGCTCCGCGCCGCTCTGACCGCGATGCGACAGTCCGTCGGCGACGCCTAGAAACGAGCCTCCAGATGCCCCACGTGATCACCAGACCCTGCTGCAACGACGCATCGTGCGTGAGCGTGTGCCCGGTCAACTGCATCCATCCGACGCCCGCCGATCCGGACTTCTTCACCGCAGAATCCCTGTACATCGATCCGGACACCTGCATCGACTGTGGTGCCTGCGTCGACGAATGCCCGGTGGACGCGATCCTGCCGGAGGAATCCCTACAGCCCGCCGACGAGCCCTACCTGCGGATCAACGCGGACTATTACCGCGATCACGACGTCGAGGGAGGGCTGGTCGACAGCCCACGGCAACCGAAGCTGCCCCCGGGTGACCTGCACGTGGCGATCGTCGGCGCCGGACCCGCGGGCCTGTATGCCGCCGAACAGCTCGTCCGCACGGCGCGGATCTCCGTCGACATGTTCGATCGCCTGCCCACACCCCACGGCCTCGTGCGTGCGGGGGTCGCACCCGATCATGCGCTGACCAAAGGTGTCGAGAAGAACTTCGACCGCGTCGCGGCCAAGAAGAACTTCCGTTACCTGCTCAACGTGACCGTGGGGCAACACATCCGGCACGAGGAACTCGCCGCGCGCTATCACGGGGTGATCTATGCGGTCGGAGCCGCGCACGATCGTCGGCTCTCGATCGCGGGTGAGGATCTCCCCGGATCAGCGTCGGCAACCGACTTCGTCGGCTGGTACAACGGACATCCCGACCACGCCGGCGCGACCCACGACCTGTCCGGCGACCGCGCCGTGGTGATCGGCAACGGCAATGTCGCACTCGACGTCGCCCGCATCCTGGTCACGGCACCCGAGGTGCTGGCCACCACCGACATCGCCGATCACGCACTGGAGCAACTGAGGTCGTCGTCCATCACCGAGGTGGTGGTGCTGGCGCGACGTGGTATCGCACACGCGGCGTTCACCAACAGCGAGTTCCTGGCGCTGGGCTCCATCGACGGTGTCGACGTGGTCATCGATCCGGAGGAACTGGTACTCGACGCGACCACCGAGGCGCAGCTCGCCGCCGGCACGCTCGATTCCACCGTGGCCACCAAGATCCGTCTCGCGCAGGAGTTCTCCGCACGTCCGCGGGTCCCCGGCCGTCGCCGGATCGTGTTCCGCTTCCTCGCCGACCCCGTCGAGATCGTCGGCGAGGGAAGGGTTTCCGGCATCCGAGTCCGAAAGAACCAGTACGCCGCGGACGGTACGGCGGTGACGCCCACCGACACGGTCACCGAACTCGCCACCGGGCTGGTGTTGCGCTCGATCGGCTACCGCTGCGCCCCCGTCGACGGTCTGCCGTTCGACCCGGACCGTTCGGTGGTCCCCAACGAAGCCGGCCGAGTCACCGACACCGACGGCGCGGTCATCCCCGGTCTGTACGTCACGGGCTGGATCAAGCGGGGTGCCACCGGCGGCATCGGACGGAACCGGGCCTGCGGCCAGGAGACGGCGTCGGCGTTCCTCGACGACGTGGTCGAGGGAAAGCTGCCCGAACCGTCCGCTTTCCGCGACGACATCGAATCCCTTGTCGCCGACCGCGGGGGCCATCCGATCGACCTGGAGGGATGGAAGCGCATCGACGCGACCGAACGGGCGGCGGGCAAGGCCGCGGGACGACCGCGGGTCAAGCTGGTCGACGCGGCCGCCATGACCGCTCTGGCGAGTTCTGTCACGGCCTGACGACCGGCCGGCGGTGCCGGCCGGTCCGGGGATCAGACCGGCTCGATGCGTTCGGTCCCACCGGAGCGCATCGAACGGAGCATCGCCATGTGCACCGCCGTGTTGGCGACCCCGTCGTCGAACGTCGCCGGCCCGGCCGCGGCAGGGTCGTTGCCACCGGACAGAATCCGCTGCCGCACAGCCTCGTACATCGTGCGCGTCGGTTCGCGGAGCATCCCCGAAGCACCGGAGAGGGCACGGGACAGCGTGTTGGTCGACACCAGATCGGTGATCGTGGGATCGGTGGTCGCAGCGGCGCGGGGTGCCGCAGCGACCAGGACCTGCCGGCCCGAACCGTCATCGACGACGATCGACCCGTCCGGGTCGGTCCATACGCAGCCCTTTGTTCCGCTGATCCGCTGAACGCTCAGGCCGGAACCCGCGGTCCCCACGGAGCTGAGGATGGTCCCGACGGCCCCGGCACAGGTCACGAACTGCGCCGCGAACGTGTCCCCGACATCCCAGTTCCGTTCGGTCACCTGCTGCTCGAGAACCGTCACAGAGGCCAACTCCCCGAGCAGCCCGCGGATCTCGTCGATGAGGTGTTGCACCTCTGCGTTGAACCAACCACCGAACGCGGCCCGCTCACCGAACCACCCCGGGACGGTGGCGCCGACCCCGGCGAGGGTGCTGCTCAACCGGGTGTGGGTGAACAGCTTCGGTGCACCGATCAGCCCCGATCCGACGGCCTCGCGCGTCGCGATCCGGTCGCCGAGGAAACGGAACTCGTGGCCGACCACGCCGAGCACACCGGCCGCACGCACGGCGTCACGCATCCGCTTCGCATCGTCGAGCGAGTGCGCAAAAGGCTTCTCGCACATCACGTGCCGTCCGGATTCGGCCGCCCGGATCACGAGCGGGGCGTGAGTGTCCGGAGGGGTTGCCACCACGACCAGGTCCACAGCGGGGTCGTCGAGCACTTCGTCGAGGTCGACGGTGGCGCGGTGCACCCCGGCCGCTGCCGCCCGCTCCTCCGTACGTTCCCGATCACGGCCGACCAGCCAGCGGACGTCGATCCCGGCGTCCCGCATCGCCGGCGCGTGAGTGAGCAGGCCCCAACCGGTGCCGACTATCGCCGCACCCACAGGTCTGTCATCGGATACCACTCGACCTCCGTCCACCACTCCGGGGCCTGGCGCGCCGGATTTCTGCACAGCACAGATTAGTCTACGTCTAGATATTCGTTATCTAGATGTTTCGGGCACTCCACCCATCAACCGAACCCGATTCGCGCAGAACGTGACGAAAATCCGCCCCCTTCGCGACAATCGCCAGGAGTCGGATCGACGACCGACCGCCGCCGACACGCGAGGAGATCGAACATGGCACGGACGACGACGTTCACCAGGCTGGCCACGGCAGCCCTGGCGCTGGCCGCCGCCGCGGGCCTCGGACTGTCCGGCACGGGCGAGGCCGCAGCGTCCCGTGAGTTCCCGGTCTCCAACTGCATCGGGCCCAGCCCGAACGTCATCGACCTCCCGTTCATGGTCCGCCGCGCCATCGTCGACACCTACGCCGGGAACGCCTACATCGCGGCCGACTTCCCGAGCTACTTCCCCGGCGGCTACCAGTCGTCGTTGCGGATGGACTGGCACAACCAGTCCACCGGCAAGCGTGGTTCGAAGCTCAGCAACACCCGCGTCCGCCCGCCCTATCAGGGTGTCCACTACTTCGTCATCCCGGTGTCGCAGATCGGCCGGGGCCGGGTCGACGTCACGTTCAGCGCGGTCAACAGCAACGCCCTGTGGAGCGTGCCGTCCACCAGTTGCCGCGGGACCATCGTCGTTCCCTGATCCTTCGGATGCGACGCGGCCTCCCCCACTACCAACCAAGCACTTGCTAGGTTACGCTCGTGGACATGAGTGATGCCGCCATCCCGCCCGCACTCGGACCCGATGACCTCGGCCCGGACACCACTCCGGTCGCCTATGAGGTCGGCGGTCCCGAAGGTGCCGTCGCGTACGTGACCCTGAATCGTCCCGAGTACCGCAATGCACAGAACTCGGTCATGACGTATTCGCTCGACGCCGCCTTCCGCAAGGCCGTCGAGGACACGGCCGTGAAGGTGATCGTCCTGCGTGCCAACGGCAAACACTTCTCGGCCGGGCACGACATCGGCACCCCCGAGCGCGACTTCGACACCTACTACGAGAACGCCGCCGTCCTGCACTGGGATCACACCGACAAGACCGGCGCCGATCAGCGTCTCGCCCGCGAGATGGAGGTGTACATGGGGATGTGCCGCCGCTGGCGTGACATCCCCAAGCCGCTCATCGCGCAGGTCCACGGGGCGTGCGTCGCAGGTGGCCTGATGCTGGCCTGGATCTGTGACTTCATCGTCGCCTCCGACGACGCGTTCTTCTCCGACCCGGTTGCGCGCATGGGCATCCCGGGCGTCGAGTACTTCGCGCACGCGTACGCCCTCGGCACCCGCCGTGCCAAGGAGATCCTGTTCACCGGTGAGCGCTTCACCGCCACGCAGGCCGCCGACTGGGGCATGGTCAATCACGTCACGCCACGGGATCAGCTCGAGTCCAAGGTGAACGAGATCGCCGAGAAGGCGGTCGCGATGCCGATGCAGGGCCTCTTCCTCAGCAAGAAGGCCGTCAACATCTGCGAGGACCAGATGGGTCTGCGCAATTCGATGGACTCGGTCTTCGGCTGGCACCACTTCGCCCACTCGGCCAACGCCGAGGCGTCGGGCGGCGATTCGCTGGGCGGGATGGACGCCAAGTCGATGAAGGCCGCGGGGTCGACAGCGAACGCGGCGTCGGGATCGAGTAGCTGACATGGACCTTCTGTTCGACGACACGGCCCAGCAGTTCCGGTCCGAGGTCCGCGCCTGGCTGACCGAACACGTTCCGCGCGAGCCGCTTCCGTCCATGGACACCGCGGAGGGGTTCGAAGCCCACCGCGAATGGGAACGCACGATGGCAGCCGACCGCATGTCGGTCGTCAGCTGGCCCGAGGAATTCGGCGGGCGCGACGCCCCGCTCCTCCACTGGGTGATCTTCGAAGAGGAGTACTACCGGTCGGGTGCACCGGGCCGGGTCAGCCAGAACGGCATCTTCCTGCTCGCACCGACGCTGTTCGAACACGCGAGCCCGGCACAGCTGGACCGCATTCTGCCGAGGATGGCTCGCGGTGACGACATCTGGGGTCAGGCGTGGAGCGAACCGGAGGCCGGCAGCGACCTCGCGTCGCTCCGTTCGACGGCGGTGCGCACCGACGGCGGTTGGCTGCTGAACGGTCAGAAGACCTGGAGTTCACGATCGAGCTTCGCCGACCGGGCATTCGGACTGTTCCGCACCGACAAGGAAGCCCAGCGACACAAGGGCCTGACCTACTTCATGTTCGACCTGCGCGCCGAGGGCGTCACCGTCCGCCCCATCGCGCAACTCGACGGCGAAGCCGGATTCGCGGAACTGTTCCTGGAGAACGTCTTCGTGCCCGACGATCCGGCCGACCCCGGCGAGTCCGGTGTCATCGGCGAGGTCGACAACGGCTGGCGGGTCGCCATGAGCACCGCGGCCAACGAACGCGGACTCTCGCTGCGTGCTCCTGGTCGCTTCCTCGCCACCACCGATCGGCTCGTGGAGCTGTGGCGGTCGAAGCGGGACGAGGTCCCCTCGACGGCCAACACCGACTCGCGAGTCGCCGATGCCTGGATCGGCTCCCGGGCCTACGAGTTGTCGACGTACCAGACGGTGAGCCGTCTCGCCGCCGGCGGACAACTCGGCATGGAGTCCTCGATCAACAAGGTGTTCTGGTCACAGTGGGACATCGCCGCCCACGAGACCGCTCTCGACCTGCAGGGACCGGACGCCGAGCTCGACGACGCCTGGATGGACGGCTACCTGTTCTCCCTGTCCGGTCCGATCTATGCCGGCACCAACGAGATCCAACGCAATGTCATCGCCGAGCGACTCCTCGGCCTTCCTCGTGGAGATCGCTGATACCCATGGACTTCCAACTCTCCGACATCCACACGGATCTCGCCGCCACCGTCGACGCCATGCTCGGCAAGGCCGACATGCCCGCTGCCGCCCGCGCCTGGGCGGCCGGTGACCGAACAGCCGTCGCCAAGGTCTACTCACAGCTCGCCGACGCCGGGGTCTGCGGCCTGCTCATCGACGAATCGCACGGGGGCAGCAGCGCCGGCGCCGTCGAGATGGTCGTCGCGGTGGAGCAGCTCGGACGCCATTGCGCACCCGGTCCTATCGTGGAAAGCGTTGCCGTCCTCCCGATCCTGCTGCGTGACGCGGACGTGACCGGACCGCTCAACGGTCTCGCCGAGGGCCGGCTGGCGACCTGCGCCATCGCCCCGCTGCAACCGCTCGCGCCCGACGTCGAGTCCGCCGACGTCTACGTCGTCTCCGACGGTGTCCTCTCGACCGCCACCGTGCTGAGCACCGAGCCGTCCGTGGACAGCACCCGCACGCTGTCGCGGGTCGCACCGGACAAGACCCTGGGGTCGGGGGTCGACCCGTCCGACGCCGTCGACGCGGGGGCACTGGCCACCGCAGCCGAACTCCTCGGTCTCGGCCAGGCGATGCTCGGCCTCGCGAGCGAGTATGCACAGTCCCGCAAGCAGTTCGGCCGGCCGATCGGCTCCTTCCAGGCGGTGAAGCACCACCTGGCCGATGTCGCCATCGCCCTCGAGATGGCCCGTCCCCTGGTTCATGCCGCGGCACTGGGAATCGACGGTCAGGTACCCGAGGAGACGAATGTGTCGCGGGATGTGTCGGCGGCGAAGGTCGCGGCGGCCGACGCCGCCCACCTGTCGGCCCGGCGCTCCCTTCAGGTACTCGGGGCGATCGGTTACACCGCCGAACACGACATCTCCCTGTACATCACCAAGACGCGAGCACTCCTGTCCGCCTGGGGTTCGCCCGCCGTCCATCGTCGACGCATCCTGGAGACACTGTGACCGCCGACCTGTCGATCTCGGCCGAGGAACGCGAAGCGCTGGCCGAAGCCGTCCGTGATCTGCTCCGTCGCCGGGGAGACTCCGCGTCGGTCCGGACCGCGATGGCCTCGGCCGAACGCATCGACGCCGGACTGTGGCAGACGCTGTGCACCGAGATCGGCGTGGCGGCGCTTCCCATACCGGAGGACGCCGGCGGTGCCGGGGCGTCGTGGATCGAACTGGCCGCCGTGCTGGAGGAACTCGGTGCGGCGCTCAGTCCGGTGCCCGCCTTCGGGTCGTCGGTGCTGGCGACCGGCGCGATCCTGCTGGCGCAGGACGACGACATCGCGTCACACCTCCTTCCCGCACTGGCCTCAGGTGAGCAGACGGCCGCGTTGTGCTGGGCCGGTGAACGCGGATGGAACACCCCGGGCGTGCACGCGGACGCCGGATTGCTGTCGGGCACCGCGCACTTCGTCGTCGATGCCGAATCCGCGGACACGCTCCTCGTGCTGGCGTCGGGACCGGGTGAGCACGTGACCCTCCATTCCGTCGCGGCTGATGCCGCCGGTGTCACGGTGTCGCCGTTGACTCTTCTCGATCCGACGCGCGCGTTGTCCTCGGTGCGGTTCGACGAGGTCGCGTCCACCGTGATCCCGACGCCGTCGGACCTGACCGGCCGCCTGCGGACGCTCGGTTGGGCGTTGCTCTCGGCCGAGCAGGTCGGCGGCGCCCAGCGCGCGCTCGACCTCACCGTCGAGTACACCAAGTCCCGCAAGCAGTTCGGACGCACCATCGGCTCGTTCCAGGCGCTCAAGCACCGCATGGCCGACATGTACGTGCTCGTCGAGACCGCGCGCTCGATCTCACGTGCAGCGGTGGCCGCGGTCGCCGTCGAGGATCCGGACGCGGCGGAACTCTCACTCGCCGCTCACGTGTACTGCTCGGACGCCTACCGGCGAATCGCCGGCGAGGCCATCCAGTTGCACGGCGGCATCGGCATCACCTGGGAGCACGACATCCAGCTGTACTTCAAGCGCGCCCAGGCGTCGTCACAGCTGCTGGGTGCCCCGCACACCGCGGTCGCCGAAACGGCAGCGGGCCTTCGGTAACGGCTCTCAGTCGGGGTTGCGCACCCGCGACAGCAACCTCTCGATGGGGTCGGTGAGCACGAGCAACAGGAGCGGCCAGTTCCCGCTCTTCGGGTACACGAGGGCGATGGCCAACGCGACCGCGAGCGCCAGCAGGGTTCCCCAGCCACCCGACGACCTCGTCCAGCGATCGGTGGCCTCGTCGTCGACGAGCAGATCCCGATGCCGATGCCCCCACTGCCCGATCGCGACGAGCGCGGCCACCGACATCGCGAGTACGCCGATGTAGAGCACGGTCGCCCATTCCACCCGGCTGTCGTCGACCATCGCCGTGGCGAACGGCAGGACCACGATGGTGAGCAGCCAGACGAAGGTGAGGTTGACCAGAACCCGGTCGTAGGCGCGGAAGTACTCCATCGTCTGATGGTGTTGGCGCCAGAGGACCCAGATGACCACGAAGCTGATGAAGAAGCTCGTCAGCTCGAGGGAGTGATCCGACACCACCTCGCCGATCGAGGTCTCCTCCGGCAGGTCATTCGCGATGTCGACCAACGGGAGCACCAGCAGCGTCAGCGCGATTGCCACCACCGCGTCCGCGAACGCGATCAGCCGGCTCAGACCTTCTTCCGACTTCCGACTCTCCGGTGCGGCCATGGGTTGCACTGTAGATCGGGTCCGGTCTCCCGCGCGCGGCAATCGACGGCGGGAACGTTCCGCTATTCGCCGAACGCCGCCTCGACCATCGCCTCGTCGAGCCCGTAGTCGGCGAGCTGGTAGCGGTGCTGCGGTTTCCGGGCCCCGGCCTTGCTCTCCTCGTCGAGTGCGGTCACCGCGCCGCGGGCCGCGTCGGACATGGGGGTGTCGAGAGCCGCGTAGACGCGTTCGACGGTGCCCATCGGGTCCGAGCGGAGGTCGGCGAAGTCGATGTCGAGGAACTGTGCGGGATCGTATTTCGCACGGGCGCGGGAGAACTCGCGCAACCCCCGTGACCACAGTTCGAGCTGATCCTGTCCGATCTGGTCGCCGGTGAAGGTCGTCGACCAGTCGGGGGTGGCGTGCTCGGCGAGACTACACATCGACGCGATGATGGTGCTGGGCGCGCGGTGCGTCTGGATCACCAGCGCATCCGGGTAGGCGGCCATCAGGGCGTCGAGCGCGAACAGGTGACTCGGGTTCTTGAGCACCCACCGCTTGCCCGGATCGTTGAGGCCGATCAGCTGCAGGTTCTTGCGATGGCGCAGGTACGCCGGCGTCCAGTCCTGCTGGGCAAGCCAGCGCGAGTAGGTCGGGATGTGGGCGAGCGACTCGTAGGAGATCGAGGTGACGCTCTGCCGCAACAGCTGCCAGCATTCCTCGACCTCGCCCGCGTCCATGTAGTGCAGGCCCATGAACTCCGGGTTCTCGACGTGGTGCTGCTCGAAACCGGTCTGGATCTGCTGGTACACCGGGTTGTCGGTCCACGTGTCGCGGGGAGGCCGCGGCTGTGGGAACTCCGCGAGCCACATCTCGAGTCCCTGGTGAGCCGGGTCCGCGGCCAGGAGCCGGTGCAGGGCAGTCGTTCCCGTACGCGGGAGGCCGGTCACGAAGATCGGCCGGGTTATCTCGACGTCGGTGTGTTCCGGGTTCGCCTTCCACGACGCCTCGCTCAGCAGCCTGGCGACGAGCGCCCCCTTCAGGAAGAAGCGGAACATCTTGCTGCCCAGCTCGGTCAGCCCGGCCTCGGAACGGTAGGAGTCGAGCAGGATCCCCAGCGGCTCGAGGTAGTCGGTGCCGCCGAAGTCCTCGAGACCGGTCGCACGGGTGGCCGACGCGTGCAGGTCTTCGATGGTCCCGACGTCGGTCCGCTGCGCACTAGTCATGGTATTCACCGCAATTCACGTCCAGGGTGTGCCCGGTGATCGCCCGCGCCATCGGCGAGGCGAGAAACACGACGGCATCGGCGATCTCGTCCGGCTCGGGCAGTCGTTTGAGATCGGATTTCGACGCGGTCTGCTCGTAGACCTGCTCGGGGGTGATCCCGTACTTCTTGGCAACCTCGCCGAAGTACCACTTGAGCTGGTCGTCCCAGATGTAGCCCGGCGCCACCGAATTGATGCGAACACCCCGCTCCCCCAGCTCCGACGCCAGCGTTTGCGACATGGCGAGCAGGGCCGACTTGGCGATCTTGTAGCTGCCGTACCGCGGTTCCGAGTGCCGGATGACCATCGAGTTGATGTTCACGATCGACCCGTCCGACTCGGCGAGCGCATCGGTGAACGACTTGATGACCCGCAGCGTCCCGACGACCGTCACCTCGATGCTGTTGGTGATCTGGTCGAAGTCCGTGCGGCCCAGCGGTTTCATCGACGGCAGGGCGAAAGCGTTGTTGACCAGGACGTCCACCCGGCCGAACTCGGCGAGCGTGGTGGCCACCAGGTTGTCGACGGCGGTGTCGTCGGTGATGTCGGTGGGAACGACGAGGCTCGTGCCTCCCGCGGCATCGATCTCCGCGGCAACCTCTTTCAACCGTGATTCGGTACGTGCGGCGAGCACCACCCGCGCACCCTCGGCGGCGGCGCGATGACAGATCGAACGCCCCAGCCCCGGACCCACACCCGAGACGACGACCACCTTGCCGTCGAGAAGGCCCGCTCCAGCACTCATCCCAGCATCCTCTCGGCGAATGCGCGTTGCCGTGCCGCGATCCGCTCTGACCATCCGGCCTGATCGATCTTGTTGTGTTCGAGGTGCGGCAGGTGCGCGGCCACCTCGTCGATGCCGACGACCGTCGCGCTCGGTCCGAGCTCCGGTCCGATCGGCGAGTCGCTGCGCTGCCAGCGGAACTGGAGGATGCCCTGCTGACGGCCGGTCGTCTCGATCCAGTTGGCGACGCCGGGATCGCGGTGGGACACGACCATCCGGATCACGCCGTCCGGATCGACCTGCGCCTGTGCGGAATTGAGGCTCGTCTGGTGGTTGACGTAGTCGAGCGAGATGTACCACATACTGCCGAGCTGGAATCCCTGATAGGGCGCATCGGATTTCGGGATGGAGATCACCATCGCCTCGTCGGGACCCAACCGGTAGTGGCCCACCGACGAGAACTGAGTGCTCAACCCGCCCGGGGTCTGGCGGGGCGGCGTGAAGGTGTTGACCGGTTCGTCGAGGTAGAACCACTTGGGAAAATTGAACCAGGTGTTGATGCGAGCGGTCAGCATCTTTCCCGCGGTCGCGTACCGGCGTGCGACGCGGGCGAGATCGGCCTCGTCCGGCGCGGTCCCGACCGTGTCGACACGTTCGATCGTGATCGAGCCCTTGCGCTCGGTCCAGTCGGAATACACTTCGCGGACCGCCAGCATCGACGCCCCCTCACCGAGGGCGAAATAGTTGTCGGGCGGGTCGGGAATCACCGGACCGAAGGTCAGCTCGAACGTGCCGTCGTCGGCGATGGTCAGGCGACGGTCGTCGAAGGCGTCCTCCCCGCCGGGCACCGCGGACGGCGTGTAGTCGCCGCGCAGGACCTGGAAGCTGAGATCGGTTGTGGTACCCCGGCGTCCGCGGACCAGATAGGTTCCGGTCGGCTCGACATCCGCGTGGTAATAGAGCGTGTCCGGGTTGTCCAAGCCCATCTTGGTCGACGGTCCGGTCGAGGTCACGAAGTTCGGATGCGACAGGGACCGGCCGCGGACCAACTGGATGATCGCGGCGATGCTGCCCGCGAGGTAATCGTAGCCCTCGGCGAGATCCTGCTCCGTCTCCGCGAACTCCGCGGAGGCGATCAGCCTCTCGGCCTCGGCTATCGAATCGGTGAGGGGTTTCGTGATGTCCTTCGGTACTGCGATCTCTCGCGAGCTCATAGCCAGGTGTCTCCGCCCGTCCACGTGAGGAAGTTCTCGAGTTCGGCCTGAGCCGGTGTCACCCGCGGATGCTCCGTCGACAGGTAGCCGCCCCGATAGAAGAGCAACGGCTTGTCCTGCAACACCTCTCCGAGCGTGAGCGCACGGCCGATGACGATGTGGTGATCGCCGCCGTCGGTCACCCGTTCGACGTCGCACTCGACCCAGGTCAGTCCATGCCGGATGACCGGCAGACCGGCCGGTGACGGGTCCCAGATGATGTTGGCGAACTTGTCGTCACCCGGGGCGCCGAAGGCCGCGCTCACGTCCTCCTGCCGGTTGGACAGCACGTTGACGCAGAACTTGCCGGTTCGTTCGATGACCTTCCAGCTCCGCGAGGTCTTCATCGGGCAGAACAGCACGAGTGGCGGGTCGAGGGACAGCGCAGCGAAGGACTGGCAGGCGAACCCGACCGGTTTGCCGTCGTCGTCGAGTGTCGTGATGACCGTGACACCGGTGCAGAACTGCCCCATCGCGGTACGGAACTGCCGGGAGTCGAACTCCGCCGACCCGTATGGCGTCTGGGCCATGTCAGTTCTTGAACCCGACGCTGAAGTCATGCCCCCAGAGACTGACCGCGGTGCTCTCGCGTGCGATCCACTCATCGTCGTTGACCGTTCTTCCCTCGCAACCGAACTCGACGTCGAAACCGCCCGGCGTCTTCATGTAGAAGGAGAGCATCAGGTCGTTGACGTGCCGGCCGAGCGTCGCCGACATCGGCACCTTCTTGCGCAGTGCGCGGTCTAGGCAGAGCCCCACGTCGTCGGAGTTCTCGACCTCCACCATCAGGTGGACGATGCCGGTGCTGTTGGGGATCGGCAGGAACGCCAACGAGTGATGACGCGGGTTGCAGCCGAGGAAGCGCAGCCACGGCACCTCGTCGCCCTCTTCGCGTCCGACGACCTGCGGGGGCAGGCGCATCGAGTCGCGGAGCTTGAATCCCAATACGTCTCGGTAGAACTCGAGAGCCGCCTTGTCGTCCTCACAGGTGAGGACGACGTGGCCGAGCCCCTGCTCCTCGGTGACGAAACGGTGGCCGTACGGGCTGACGATGCGACGGTGCTCGAGCGCGGCCCCGTGGAACACCTCGAGGGTGTTGCCGGCGGGATCGTCGAACACGATCATCTCGGCGACGCGACGATCGGCGATCTCCTCGTCCTTGCCTTCGCGGAAGACGACGTGCGCGGCAGCCAGTCGGTCGCGGACCTCCTGTAGCGCAGCGGCATTCGCGACCTCCCAACCTGCACAGGACAGGCGGTCGTGTTCGGCGGGCACGATGACCAGGCGGGCGGGAAAATCGTCCATCCGCAGGTAGAGCGCGCCCTCGGTCAGTCCGGAGCCCTCGATCATGCCGAGGACCTTGAGACCGTAGGTGCGCCACGCCTCGACGTCGGTCGCCTCGATCCTCATGTATCCCAATGAACGGATCGGACTGTCACTCATCTGCTCGACTCCTGTTGTCTCGTCGCGTCACGAACGGAATGCCTATACCATCGTGTCGCCGATGGGAATCCCGAACTCGCCGTTGCCGTATGCGACGTAGGCGCGTTCCGGGTCATTGGCGGCGTGCACGCGGCCGGCGTGGGCGTCCCGCCAGAAGCGCTGGATCGGGGTCCCGTTCTCCAGCGCGTGGGCGCCCGAGTTCTCGAAGAGACGGTCGATGGCGGAGATCGCACGACCGGTGGCGCGCACCTGGTCGCGACGGGCCGACAGACGCAGTTCCATCGGGATCTCCTCCCCGGCGAGGATCAGGTCGTATTCGGCCTGCAGGTTGCCCGACAGCTGTCGCCATGCGGCGTCGATGTCGCTGGCGGCCTCGGCGATCCGGACCTTGGCAAACGGATCGTCCTTGGCCTTCTCCCCGGCGTAGGCGGCGCGGACACGCTTGCCCTGATGTTCGACGTGAGCATGGTAGGCGCCGAAGGCCATGCCGACGATCGGCGTCGCGATGGTACTCGGATGGATTGTGCCCCAGGGCATCTTGTATACCGGCGCGGTGTTCTGCTCGAGGCCCGGGCTCTGCCCCATCGACATCGTGCGCATGCTGAGCATGCGGTGGCGGGGCACGAAGACGTCCTTGACCTCGATGGTGTTGGACCCGGTGCCGCGCAGACCGACGACGTTCCACACGTCCTTGATCGTGTAGTCCTCGCGCGGGATCAGGAAGCTGACGAAGTCGACCGGCTTGCCGTTCTTGATGACCGGACCGCCGACGAACACCCAGTCGGCGGTGTCGCAGCCCGACGACCAGGCCCACGACCCGTTGACCTTGTAGCCGCCGTCGACGACCTCACCCATACCCATCGGCGCGTACGACGACGAGATGCGGACGTTGGTGTCCTTGCCCCAGACATCTTCCTGCGCCTGCTGGTCGAAGAGCGCCAGGTGCCAGTTGTGGATGCCGATGATGCCCGACACCCAACCCGTCGACCCGCATGCCGAGGCGATGCGTCGCACGGCCTCGTAGAAGGTCACCGGATCGACCTGGTATCCACCCCACTGCTCGGGCTGCATCAGCCTGAAGAAGCCGGCCGTCTCGAGGCTGGACACGGTCTCGTCGGGGATTCGACGCAGATCTTCGGTGGCCTGTGCACGCTGTTCGATCTCCGGGAGCAGCGCGTTGATCTTCTCCAGGACCTGCTCGGCGGCTTCGCTCCGTTGTGCTGGCATCTCGCCTGCTCCTACCTGTCTCTCCCTCGGCCGGATGTACCGACCGCTTACTCATCGAGTTCGAGATTAGAACACGTTCTCATTTCTGTCGAGCACTGGGACTTTATGCCCATGTACAGCACCTATCGCCGATCTGGGGGACGATCCGTCCAAAGTTTTTGAAACGTGTTCTAGTATTGGCAGCAGAGGTTCGATGCGACACCAGTCACAGACAGGAGAGGGCTTATGTCATCTGCACCCGACACCGAGGTGGGTATCCGGGAGATCGACACCGGCGCGCCGCCCACCCGGTTCGCCCGCGGGTGGCATTGCCTGGGCCTGAAGAGCGAGTACGACGACGGCGAACCCCACTCCGTCCAGGTCTTCGGCACCAAACTCGTCGTCTGGGTCGACACCAAGGGTGAGCTGAACATCCTCGACGCCTTCTGCCGCCACATGGGCGGTGACCTCTCGCAGGGCAAGCTGTCCGGCGACAACGTCGCGTGCCCGTTCCACGGTTGGCTCTGGAAGGGCAACGGCCGCTGCGCCGGCGTGCCGTATGCCAAGCGCAACCCCAAGCTGGCCAAGACACGGTCGTGGCCGTCGATGGTCCGCAACGGTCAGGTCTTCGTCTACAACGACCCCGAGGGCAACCCGCCGCCGGACGAGGTCATCATCCCCGAGCTGGCCGAGTTCGGCTCCGAGGAGTGGACCGACTGGACGTGGAATCGGATCGTCATCGAGGGCTCCAACTGTCGCGAGATCATCGACAACGTCGTCGACATGGCGCACTTCTACTACGTGCATTTCGCTTTGCCGGACTATTTCAAGAATGTCTTCGAGGGCGAGATCGCCGCCCAGTACATGAATTCGCATGGGCGCCCTGATGTCACGCTCGGCACCAACTACGGCGACAGCCGGCTCGAATCGATCGCCGCCTATTACGGACCGTCTTACATGCTGAACCCGATGGTCCAGTACTACGGCGGTTACGCCGTCGAGACGATTCTGACGAATTGCCATTACCCGATCGACGAGAACTCTTTCGTCCTGATGTACGGCGTGATGGCGAAGGTTCCCGAAGGACTCACCGCCGAGCAGGCGGCGAAGATGGCGACCAAGATCAGCTCCGGCGTCGAGGTCGGCTTCCTGCAGGACGTGGAGATCTGGAAGAACAAGACCCGCATCGACAACCCGCTCCTCGTCGAGGAAGACGGCCCGGTGTACCAGCTCCGACGCTGGTATGAGCAGTTCTACGTCGACAAGGCCGACGTCACCGATGAGATGACCGGCCGGTTCGAGTACGAGATCGACACCTCGAAGGCGCTCGAGAGCTGGAACGCCGAGATCCAGGAGAACCTCCGGCGTCAGGAAGCCGAGAAGGCCGAGTCCGACAAGGCAGCGACCGAGACATCGCCGGACGGCGCCGCGGACTCCTCGGAGAAGGCACAGGTCTGACGATGACCCGGGCCGCAGCACGAGCACACTGGGCCAAGGCGCCTGATTTCGGCGACGATCCCGACCGGGCGGCCCGGGTCCATGCGGCAACACAGCGCGATCGCGAGCACTACCTGCAGGGCGGCATGCGCGAGATCGAATGCCGCGCCTGCCACGCATGCGTGCTGGTCAAGAAGACCAGCTCGTTTCACACGAGCGTGCAGTGGAACGCCGACGCCCGGAGTCGATGCCTCGGCCTCGAGCAGATGCGTGCCGGCGGCGACGACGGGAACGGACCTCTGCTCCCGGGTGCGATGATGCCGACCTGCGTCCGATTGTCGGCGAGTATCGATCACGGCGTCGCGGAGGGAATCATTCCCGCCGAATCGCCTACGACCGATCCCGACGGATATTGGTGACATGCCATTGTGAGTCTCGTGTGGAACATTGATTAACACTGGCCCCACGCATCACAACGGTCACACCTTCATCACACGTCGAGAACTATCGGCGACACGCGGGCATCCGGTCCGCCAATCTGATCATCATGTCCGATTTGCGAACCCGCTGTACGCGGGTCACCTGTGCTGTTGCTCTTTCCGCCGCGTTGGCTGTCGCGGCACCGTTCGCCGGCTCGCCGTTCGCTGATGCCGGAAAGGCCGCGGCAGCGGGGTCCAGTTCCGGCTCCAGCGATTCGACGGGATCGGTGCCGATCTACCTCCCCGTGCCCACCCCCACCGGCTTGACCGCGCTCGCCGCGTCGATGACCCAGATCGGCAAGCCGTACCGCTGGGGTGGCACCGGACCGCATTCCTGGGACTGCTCCGGACTGGTGCAGTGGGCGTTCTACACCGCAGGCGTCAAACTGCCCCGGACCAGCCAGCAACAGGCGAAGGTCGGCAACGCGATCCCGTTCAACGCCCTCGCCCCCGGCGACATCATCATCTTCGGCCGCGACGCCGGACACGTCGGCATCTACGCCGGCGGCGGCCGACTGTTCAACGCCTACACCACCGGCAAACCCATCGGCTTCACCAAGGTCAAGGACATGGGACCCATCAAGACGATCCGTCGTTTCGGCTGACCCGGTCGGCATCAGGCGACCGTCCGGGCCACACCGAGGTCACCACCGCGAACCCCACGACGACGAGCAACAGCACCGCGACCACCACGGTGCCGATCAGTCCGTAACCGGGCTGCATCGTCGGGAGTTCGAGGTCGAGGGCCTCGGTGACCCGGTCGGAGAACAGGTGCGCGGCCGGATCACCCAACGTCCGGATCCCGACGGCCGCGGCGATGACCGAGGCCAGGCCGATCACACCGATCGCCGCCGGACGGAGACGTGCGCGCCACCACCCCAACGCGGCGACCACTGCGATGACCGCACCGAGGACGACCACGCTCAGACCGGGCCGGTCGGTGTTGTCCTCGAAGAAGAAGGCCACGTCCTCATCGCTCGCCCCCGGGACGGTCACCCGTCCGAGCCCGGTGATGGACGGTTGCACGCCCTCGTCGGTGCTTCCCCACTCCACCTGTGCGAATAGCACCAGGAGGAGTCCACCGACGAGGGCGGCAGGCCACACCAGAACGCGAAGTCTGGCGACGATGCCCGATTCTGTCGTCATGCCACCCAGGTTGCCATCCCCCCGACCTCGCTGATCGAGCCGACACCGAGCGACCTCGATACGCGGCGTCCTCGCTTCGCTCCGTCGGCGCTACTCGGCCGGCAGAGGAGCGTGACCCCCGCTGATTGAGCCGGCACCGAGCGCAGCGAGGAGCCGTTCCCCCGCTGATCGAGCCGGCACCGAGCGCAGCGAGGAGCCGTTCCCCCGCTGATTGAGCCGGCACCGAGCGCAGCGAGGAGCCGTGTCGAAATCACGCCCCGGTATCGATCTCCCGTCAGCGCCCGAACCCGCTGTCGCAGCGATGAGTTTGCGCGACGCTGAGAGTCTCCACCTCAGTCGTTCAGCAACACTCCGCATGGCAAACGAAGGGACACGAGAACATGGCCGAGTACGCAGCCCCGTCCGGGGCGCCGATCTGGTTCGACCTCATGAGCAGCGACACCGAGAAGGCCGAACAGTTCTACGGTGCGATCTTCGGGTGGGAGACCGAGGAACCCAGCGAGGAGTTCGGCGGGTACCGGAACTTCACCAAGAACGGGAAGCCGGTCGCCGGATTGAGTCCTGCGATGGAGGAGGCCGGACCGCCGAACATCTGGTCGGTGTACCTGCACACCGAGGACGCGAACGCCACCGCGAACGCCGTCGAACAGGCCGGCGGCAGCATCATGGTCCCACCGATGCCGATCGGCGAGGAGGGCACGATGATGGTGGCGACCGATCCGGCGGGCGCGGTCATCGGCTTCTGGCAACCGAATCAGCACAAGGGGTACTCCGAGTACGGGGATCACGGCACCCCGTACTGGTTCGAGTGTCAGTCCAAGGACTACGCCAGATCGCTCGACTTCTACCGGACGGTGCTCGGCGCGCGGATCGAGGAGGTCGGCACCGGCGGCGACCCCGACGCGGTCGGCCCCGACCACTACGGACAGATCTTCTACGGCGAGGAGTCCTACGCCGGGATCATGGACGCCGCCAAACTGTTTCCCGAGGAGGTGCCGTCGTTCTGGCAGATCTACATCACCGTCGACGACGTGGCGGCGACGGTCAAGCAGGTCGAATCCCTCGGGGGTGAGATCCTGATGCCCGGTGAGGACACCCCGTACGGGACGCTCGCGGCGATCAAGGACCCGATGGGCGCGCTGATCTGCTTGGGACACCCGCCGGCCGGGATGTGACACGGCGCGATCGGTAGAGGTGATGCGCGTTTGTGCGCGTGTTCTCTACCGATCGCCCGGCGGGTATTCGTCGGAGTCGTCGGGGCCGACATCGGTGGCTTGTTCCACGACGTCCGCGACGTTGGCTTCCAGGGCGATGTCGGGACCTTCGGACTCGGACTCGGACTCGGAGTCGGCGGGAGCCTCCTCGTCGACGGGCTCGGCCGGCATCGTCTGCTCGACGACGTCGGCGTCGTTCGCTTCTCCTTCGGTCCACGGTTGTGCGGCTGCCATGGGGACTCCTTCCGGTAGCTGGGTGCTCGGCACAGGTGTGTCCGGGCGCGACCTTCCGGTGGTGCGTCTCCGATGATCCTGTCGTACCCGGCAGGCGTCAACCGTCCTCGCAACGTCAACCCGCCTCGCAACGTCAACCGGCCTCGCAACACAGCGCCCGGATCGCGGGACTATGCCGGCAGGCGGAGGAGTTCGCCGGAGACGACGCCTCGGGCGGTCCGGGCGGCGACGACGAACCAGGCGGCCACCAGCACCGAGAACCCGGCGATCGCCGCGATCTCGAACACCGTCCAGCCCAGGGTGAGCATCAGCGCGGAAGAGCCGGTCACGTAGGTACCCACCGGGAAGGTGAACGACCACCAGGTCATCGCGAACGGCATCCCCGCGCGCGCCGTGCGGACGGTGATCCGGGTGGCGACACCGATCCACGCCGTTGCCGCCACCCAGACGGCCAGACCGTAAGCGACCGCGAACTCGTGCATGGCACCCGCGACCGGCGCGGGCACTGCGTGCTGCGCCGCGTGCGCGAGCAGGCAGGCCGCCGTTACCGACTGCCCGAGCGGGCCCAGCACGATCCACCAGGTCGGCACCATGTGTGCGGCGCCGTGGTCCCCGGTGCGGAACCGCCGGACGAGCGTGACCAGGATGGGCGTGGCGGCGAGCACCGCCAGACCGAACATCGCGCATCCGATGCCGAGTACCAGGTCCCGCGTCCACCCGGGGTCGAGCTGACCCGACAGGATCGCCGCGGCCGACGCCGACACCATCGGCGGCACGACCGGCATCAACCAGCCGCCGAAGGCGTCGTCGACGCCGGCGCGACCGAGGATCAGGTGGCGATACGGGATGACCAGCGCGGTGACCACGCCGCCGACCGTGCCGACGATCCAGCACACGACGTCGACGCCGAGGGCGAGGTCCCGGCCGACGATCCCGGCGCCCACCACGAGGGTGCTGGTCCCCACGGTCATGATCGCCATCGGCACCGCTCCGTAGAAATGCGCGACGATGTGGTGCTCGTGGTGGCCGCGCGCGATGTCCGGGTCGGCCCTCCAGTGGCCGATCGTGGCCGCGACCACGCTTCCGAAGACGATGCCGGCCAGCAGCCAGAACCCGACGGCCACGGCACTCAGACCGGCCGGTTGCCACGGTAGGCCGTGCGCGGCGATCGCGATGACCCCCGTACCCATCACGGCCGCGAACCAGTTGGGCGGGAACCAGGTGGTCCGGGCGGGTATGCCGGTCGTCGACGCGGTCATCGTGATCATGTCCACCACGATCCCGGCGATGCCCGACGGCCGGTAGCACCCGAATCGTTGACAGGATACAAGCCCGGCTTGTAGCCGGGGCACCACGAACGGTTGTACCCTCGGTCGATGGTGCTCAGTCCCCGGATGCCCGACCTCGCATCGCTGGAGACCCTGCAGACGGTCGTCGGCACCGGCAGCCTCAATGCCGCGGCGTCGGAGCTCGGTATCACCCAGCAGGCGGTGTCGGCACGCATCCGTGCGTTGGAGACCCAGCTCGGCGTCGGACTACTGACCCGAACGCCGCGCGGATCGGTACCGACTCAGGCCGGGCGCCTCGTCGCCGAGTGGGCGGACCGATTGCTCACACTGGCAGGCGAATTCGATGCCGGGCTCTCCGCGCTGCGCCTGGAACGACGCGATCAGCTGCGACTGGCCGCGAGTCTCACCGTCGCCGAGCATCTCCTTCCGCGATGGCTCGTGTCGTTCGCGGCCCAGCACGACCCCGCACCGAAGGTGTCGTTCACCGCCGCCAACTCCGACCAGGTCTGCACGCTGGTGCGCGACGGGAAGGTCGAACTCGGGTTCGTCGAAGGACCTCGCGTGGCACCGGGCCTCAGAAGCCGGACGATCGCCCGTGACGAGCTGGTCGTCGTCGTGCCGCCCGGTCATCCGTGGACACGCGTCCGCCGTCGCATCGTGGCCGCCGACCTCGCCCACACCGCGCTGGTGACGCGCGAAGAGGGTTCGGGCACACGCGAGTTCTTCGAACGCGCACTGACCCGAGCGCTGGGACCCTCGCGCGAGGTCACCGCTCCGGTGCTGGAATTGTCGACGACGGCATCTGTTCGCGCGGCGGTCATCGCGGGTGCCGGCCCGGCGGTGCTCAGCAATCTGTCGGTCGCCGACGACCTCGACCGCCGGCTGATCCGCATCCCGGTCGACGATCTCGACCTCGAGCGTCCGTTGCGCGCGGTGTGGTTGTCGGGTCCGCAACCCAATGCCGGTGCAGCGCGCGACTTCCTGGCGCACATCGGGCGTTCCTGAGCACTCAGGGCACGTTTCGGTCCCCGACGTCGGTCCCGTGCACCCCGTGGTTGAGGAGTCGATGCGCGTCCGGCGTCCCGTCGAGAGCACGACTCGTTCGCCGTGCGACCTTCCAGCCCGCATCGGTGCGCACGAACTTCCAGTGGTGCGCGCTCGCGCGGACGACACGAAAGCCCTTGTCACCGGCGATGACCAGGAGTGAGTGACTCGCGGCGATCGCCTCGTCGCCTTCGACGTTCACGTGGACCGCGCCCTGGAGGTGCGTGCATCCACGGGTGATGAGTCCCTGATGGGCATCGGAGCGGACCATCGCGACGATGTCGTCGCGGCCGTGCATGAAGAGGCCGTCGACGTCGTAGATGCCGTCCGGTGTCCACAGTGCGGCCACCGCGTCGGCGTCCCCGCTGTCCACGAGTGGCCCATAGGCGGTGACCAGTCGCGTGATCTCCCGTTCGTCGGCGAGAAGCCGCACGGTGTCCTCGAGCTGCGCCAGTCTCTGTTCGACTGTCACGGTGATCATCCCTCCCGTCCGGCCAGCTCCGCGAGCCGTCGCAGTTGGCTGATGTAGTGGTCGGCCGACGATGCCCGGATCGTCACGCCGACGATCGTCGCCCCGGCCGCGCGGGTCTTCTCCAGTTCGGCGGCGGTGCCGTCGGCGTCCTCCGGATCGAGCGACCCGGCACCGAGAACAATCTCGAAGCGGTCCGGCACCTCGACCGATCCGAGCATCTCCCGGAGTCGGGATCGACTCAGCCCGAACGGAACCCAACCATCTCCCAGATCGATTGCCCGGCGGAGCGACCGCTGCGTTCGCCCGCCCACCCAGATCGGGAGACGCTCTTGCACCGCACACGGTTCGACGATCAGTCCTCCGAACCGGTAATGGGTGCCCTCATACTCCGGCTCGGATGCCGACAGCGACGCCCGGAGAGCGCGCAGGGCATCGTCGGCACGTTCGCCCCGGCCCTCGAACTCGACGCCGAGGAGCTCGAACTCCTCACGCAGCGAACCGACTCCGACACCGAGAGTGACGCGGCCACCACTGATGGCGTCCAGGGTTCCGTACCGTTTCGCGATGGCCAGGGGATGATGGTAGCCGAGGACCAGCACCTGGGTGAGGAACCGGATGTTCCGGGTTCGGCCGGCGAGAAACCCGAAGGTGGACAACGGGTCCCAGTAGGTTCCACCACGCTGCGCGGCGATCTCGGCGGGCACGGCCACGTGTTCACTGCAGCTCAGGTACTCGAAACCCAGTTCGTCCGCGGCGGCAGCGATCTCGGCGAGTTCGGCGATCCCCGCCGTCGCCTCCCATTCACCGGCGACACCCGGCAGCCGCGTGACGATCGGGCTGGTGATGCCGAGGCGCACTCTCAGCTCCGCGTCGGCGCCGCGGAGGCGGCTGCCTTCTGCGGGAACAGTTTCAGCATCGCCTCGTGCTGGGCCAGGATCAGGCTGCGCCGGTCGGGACCGTTGATCTTCTCCACTCGACGCGCGTTGCCGCCGGCCACCCGCACCGGACCGTCGGCGAGATGTTCGAGTCCTTCGCGCGCGACGTCCTCGGGCTCGCTCGCCTTCAGCGGCCCTCCGAGGTTCATCCCGGCCCGCTCCATGGCCGGCGTGCGCGTCACGCCGAGCACGAGCTCGAGAACGTCGACGCCGTGGTCACGCAGCTCGAGCCAGAGCGACTCGGCGAACACGCGCCCGAAGGCCTTCACGGCACCGTAGATCGAGAGATGCTTGCCGCCGAGGTAGCCGCTCATCGAACCGACGAGCAACAACCCGCCACTCCCCCTCGCCCGCAACCGCGCACCGAAGTGGTGCACGAGCGCCAGCTGGGCGGTGATGTTGAGATCGATGACGGTCTGGAACTTCTCGAGGTCGCCCTCGACGAAGTCGTTGCCATATGTGTTGGCACCGGCGTTGTAGATGAACAGGCCGACATCGAGATCGTCGGTGACGGAGATGATCTCGTCGATGACCGACGGATCGGTGAGATCGGCCGACAGGGTCAGCGCCTGCACACCGCGGGCGCGGACCTCCTCAGCCGTCTCCTCCAGGGGTCCGGGCTTGCGCGCGATCAGTACGACGTTGATCCCGGCGTCGGCGAGCTGGTGGGCGAACGACGCACCCACACCCTCGGATCCGCCGGCGATCACCGCCCACGGGCCGTACCGCTTCGGGTCGAAACCGGAACCGTCGGCGTTCTCAGACACCGGCATTGGCGTCTTGCTTCTTCTTCAGCTCGAGCGCGATGTCGATGAGCTGATCCTCCTGGCCGCCGACGAGTTTGCGCGCGCCGGCCTCGAGTAGGATCTCTGCCGCCGATACGCCGTAGCGTTCGGCATGGCCCTCGGCATGCTTGAGGAACGAGCTGTAGCAGCCGGCGTACCCCATCATCATCGCCGGGCGGTCCACCAGGCACTCTGACGGCATCGCCGGGCGAACCACGTCCTGCGCGGCGTCGGCGATCTTCATGAAGTCGACGCCGGTCGTGATCCCGAGCTTGTCGCACACCCCGACGAAGGCCTCGGTGGGCGTGTTCCCCGCGCCGGCTCCGAAGCGTCGGATCGACCCGTCGATCTGCTGGGCGCCGGCACGAATCGCGTTGACCGAGTTGGCGACCGCGATGTCGAGGTTCTCGTGACCGTGGAACCCGACCTGGGCGTCGTCGCCGAGTTCGGCGACCAGTGCCTCCACCCGCACGGTGACGTCCTCGAGCACGAGCGCACCCGCGGAGTCCACGACGTAGACGCACTGGCATCCGGCGTCGGCCATGATGCGGGCCTGCTTGGCGATGACCTCCGGCGGCTGGCTGTGGCTCATCATCAGGAAGCCGACGGTCTCGAGTCCGAGATCGCGTGCGAGACCGAAGTGCTGGATGGAGACGTCGGCCTCGGTGCAGTGGGTGGCGATGCGGCAGATCTGACCGCCGTTGTCCTGTGCGGCCCGGATGTCGTCCTTCGTGCCCAGGCCGGGCAGCATCAGGAAGGCGATCTTGGCGCGCTTCGCGGTCTCCGCGGCCGCCTTGATCAGCTGTTGCTCCGGGGTCTTGGAGAACCCGTAGTTGAACGACGAGCCGCCGAGTCCGTCACCGTGGGTCACCTCGATGACCGGCACACCGGCCTCGTCGAGCGCACCGACGATCGCGCGCACCTCCTCCTCGGTGAACTGGTGACGCTTGTGATGACTGCCGTCGCGCAGCGAGGAGTCCGTGATGCGGATGTCGAGGGTGTCGGAGTACTTGCGCGCGTTGGCCATCAGCTTCGGGTCGCGCGGGGTGGTGACCACGTTGGTGCTCATGCGGGGACTCCCAACTTCTTCTTTGCGAGTTCTTCGCCGACCTTGGTCGCGGCGGCGGTCATGATGTCCAGGTTTCCGGCGTAGGGCGGCAGGAAGTCGCCCGCCCCCTCGACCTCCACGAAGATCGACACGCGCGCGAAGCCGCCGTTCAGGACGCTCGGCGGGTCGAACTGTGGGTCCTGCAGCAGGCGATAGCCGGGCACGTAGGCCTGGATCTCCTTCTCCCGACGGTGGATCGACTCCGCGATCGCATCGGTGTCGGCATCCTCGGGGATGGCGCAGAAGATGGTGTCGCGCATGATCATCGGCGGATCGGCCGGGTTCAGGATGATGATCGCCTTGCCACGCTTCGCACCGCCGATCGTCTCGACACCGGCCGACGTGGTGGCGGTGAACTCGTCGATGTTGGCGCGCGTGCCCGGACCGGCCGAGACCGAGGCCACGGATGCCACGATCTCCGCATAGGGCACCGGCACGACCGACGAGACCGCGTGCACCATCGGGATCGTCGCCTGCCCGCCGCAGGTGATCATGTTGGTGTTCGGGGCGTCGAGGTGTTCGCGCAGGTTGGCCGGCGGGACCACGGCAGGTCCGACGGCCGCCGGGGTGAGGTCGACCGCGGTGATGCCGGCCGCCTCGTACTTGGGTGCGTACTCACGGTGCACGTACGCCGACGTGGCCTCGAAGATCAGGTCGGGCTTGTCCTGCGACCCGAGGAGTTCGTCCGCACCGCCGCTCATCGTGATGAGCCCGTGGTCGGCGGCACGTTTCATACCCTCCGACTCGGGGTCGATGCCGACCATCCAACGGGGTTCGATGACCTCCGAACGCTCCAGCTTGTACATCAGATCGGTGCCGATGTTGCCCGATCCGATGATCGCCGCGGTCAGTTTCGCCGCCACGTGGATCCTCCTTTTGCTAGTGAAGTCTGTTGTATGTCAGGTGAAGTCGAGAGTGACCGAACCGAGTCCGACGAACTCGGCCACGAAGTGATCACCCGATGAGATGTCGATGGCTCGTGTCGCCGTGCCGGGCAAGATGACGTCGCCCTTGCGGAGTCGGACGCCGAAGCTGTCGACCTTGCGTGCCAGCCACGACACCGCGTTCAGCGGATGTCCCAGCACCGCAGACGAATTGCCCTTCGCCACGATCTCGCCGTTACGATGCAGGACCGCCTCGATGTCCCCGGTGTCGATCTCGCTGATCGGGACTCGCTGTTGCCCGAGAATCCAGCCGCACGACGAGGCGTTGTCGGCGATGGTGTCGCACAGCGTGATCTTCCAGTCCTTGATCCGGGAGTCGATGAGTTCGATCGACGGCACCACCCACTCGACCGCGGCGATCACGTCCTCGTTGGTACATCCCTCGCCGGGCAGATCCTCGCCCAGGATGAACCCGACCTCCACCTCGACCCTCGGGAAGCACAGCTTCTTCGCGTCGATGGGGGTCTCCTCGAAGTACTGCATCTCGTCGAGGAGGTGGCCGTAATCGGGCTCGTCGACGCCCATCATCTTCTGCATCGCCTCTGATGCGAGGCCGACCTTGTGCCCGGCGACCTTCGCGCCGGCGTCGAGACGCTTGCGGATGTTGATCAGCTGGATCTCGTAGGCATCGACCACGTCGAGGTCCGGGTGGGAGTCCGTGGGACGGTCGATAGCCGTCGCGGAGGCCTCCGACTCCCAGAGCTCAGCAGCGATCTTCTCGCGAACCTGCTGGTCAACCGCCATTGTGCCCTCACCTTCCCAATGTGAACGTGTTCTAGTTTAGAACACGTTGCATTTCCGGGGCACCCCTCGGTTCGATCGCCCGAAAATCCCTGCCGGCGACCATGTCACCATCTCCGCCGCGACCGTGGCGGCGGCCTTCTCATTCAGCGAGCGGGTCACCGTCAGACACTGAGGTACGCCCTCTCGATCCGGGCGGGGTCTGCTCGCAATGCCTGAGCGGAATCGTCGATTGCGATACTGCCGTGGACGAGGATCCCCGCCCGGTCGGCGATGCTCAGGGCGAGTTGCACGTGCTGCTCGACGAGGACCACGGCCATTCCCCGCTCATCCGCAAGCCGGCGGAGGACGTCGAGGATCTCGTCCACGATCACCGGCGCGAGTCCCATGCTCAGCTCGTCGATCAGCAGCACCTTGGGTCGCTGCACGATGGCCCGGCCGATGGCCAGCATCTGTTGTTCACCACCCGAGAGACGTCCCGCCTCGACCCCGAGTCGCTTTTCCAGCGACGGGAAGTAGCCGAGCACCTCCTCGACCGCCGCGGCACGGTCTCCTCGCGCCTTCACCGCGAGCCGGAGGTTGGCGACCGTGGGCAGCTGGCGGAACAGCGCGCGATCGTCCGGCACGAGCACCAGTCCCGACCGCACCGAATCCCGCGGGCGATCGGCCGGCAGGACGTTCCCGTCCACCGTCACCTCACCGGCGAAACGCGGCACCATCCCGGCCAGGGACATCAGCAGTGTCGTCTTGCCCGCGCCGTTCGGCCCGAGGAGACACGCGATCTGGCCGGCCTCGACGTCGAGATCGACGTCCCGGACGCACGGACGTTGCCGGACATAACCTGCGGACAGCCCGCGGCAGCGGAGTGCGGTCATGACAGGACCTCCTCGGTCTCGACGGACTGGGCCTCGACGGACTGGGTCTCGGCAGGTGTACCGAGGTAGGCCCGGACCACCGCGGCATCGGTACGGATCTCGTCCGGCGTCCCCGTCGCGATGACCCGGCCGAGATCGAGCACGACGATCCGGTCGCAGATGGACAGGACGAGATCCATGTCGTGATCGACCATCAGGATCGACATCCCGGCATCGCGTGCCATACGGAGACGTTCGCCCAGCCAACGGCTCTCGCCGGAGTCGAGTCCAGCGGCGGGTTCGTCGAGCAACGCGACGATCGGCGACATTGCGAGGACGCGGGCCACCGACACCAGCTGCCGATGCCCTTGCGAGAGCGTCGCCACCTCGGCGTCGGCCAGGTCGGTGATACCCAAGGTCGCGAGGACCGAGGAGACCCGTGTCTCGATCGGTTCGTCGGACCGCGACCGTGTCGCCCCCACCGTCACGTTCTCGGCAACCGACAGGTCGTCATACAGTTCGACGTCCTGGAAGGACCGTCCCAGACCGCGTCGACCACGCACGTGTGGACGCAGCGAGCTCACCTCGTCGCCGTCGAGAGTCACCGTGCCCGTGGACGGGGCGAAACCGGTGATCGCGTCGATCACGGTCGTCTTGCCCGCACCGTTGGGTCCGATGAGTCCGACGATCTCGCCGGGGTACACCTCGAAGGTGACGTCGGCCGCGGCGACCACCGCACCGTAGGACACGCCCACACCGTCGACGGCGAGGGCTGCCCGGCTGCGGTCGATCGCCGGCGACGGGGACGGTGCGATTGCCCGATCATTTCCTGCCGCAACGGTGTTCGCACGGCCGCGACGGGCCAGGGTCGGCCACGGGATCTTCGGGAGCCGGCTCGCGATGCCGTCGGGATTCGCCATGACCGAGACGATCAGCAGGACACCGCTGATCAGGGTGTAGTACTCGCCGGCGTGCAAGAAGCGGTCGACAAGAATGTAGAGCAGGCCACCGGGCGCCATGAGCCCGGCCAGGATGCCGCCCGTGATCGAGGTGATCCCGGCGATGTACATGACCGCGAAAAGGCTGATGCCCAGGAACACGGTGAACGATTCCGCGGTCGCGAGGGTCTGCTGGTAACCGAGCAGCGCGCCACCCAGACCTGCGATGAACGCTCCGATCGCGAACGCCGCCAGCTTGGTACGGGATACGTCGATGCCGGTCGCGGCTGCTGAGCGCTCATTGGCGCGGACCGCGAGCATGTCCGTGCCGAGCGGGCTCCGGCGTAGCCAGGCGACCCCCAGCGCCACGACGGTCAGCGTGAACAGGCACAGCAACCCGAATGCGATCCGCGGATAGCTCTCTCCCGCACCGATTCCGAGGTCGATACCGAAGATCCGTGGCGTGTCGATCGGGGCGCCGTTGACGCCACCGTTCAGGGAGGGGTTCCGGAACCAGAACGCCTCGAGGAACACGGCGAGAGCGAGGGTCACCACGGTGAGCGGAAGCCCCCGGACCCGTAGCGCGGGCAGTCCGACCACCACACCGATGACGGTGGCCCCGAGGGCCGCCAGGATCGGCGCGAACGGGAACGGGACACCGAGATGAGTGTTGAGCACCGAGAGCGAGTAGGCGCCGACACCCGCAAGGGTCAACTGCGCCAAAGACACCTGGCCGGCATACCCGGTCACCACCACCTGGGAGAGCGCGACGATGCCGAAGATCATGCTGGTGATGATCGCCGCGCGGTAACTGCCACCGGTCACCAGCAGCGCGATCACCGCGGCCGCGATCGCCACCAGCACCGGGAGGAGAACGTGATCGGGACGGGGTGCCCGGCCGAGTGCCGGTCGGGCGACCGCACCGCGATCGGGCAGCGGCCTGCCCCGGACGACGAGGAACGCCATGATCAGGACGAGTGGGATCGCCTCTCCCATACCCGTTTTCGGAAGCCAGTCGAAGGTGTTCTGAAGATTGGTGACCTCGGACTGCAGGGCACCGATGGCGATACCGGCGATGACGGTGAGCCAGATCGACGAGAAGTTGCCGACCAGGGTGGCCGCGAGCGCCGGCACGATGAACATCGTGTACGCGACCGGATTCAGGGTCACCAGCGGCGCGATGAGGATGCCGCCGAGACCCGCGAGCACCGAGGACAGCGCCCAGTTGCTGAACGCGATCCGATCCGGCGACAGCCCCGTCAGGTATGCGCCCTTCTCCGACTCGGCGGCCGCTTCGGTGGCCATCCCGAACCGCGTGTACCGGAAGACCAGCGTGGTGACCACCGCCAGGCCGACGACGCAGCCGGCGAGCCACATCCGGTCCGTCGGTGCCCGACTGTCGCCGATGGTGATGGTCTCGATCGGGAAGATCGGCTCCACGAGCGGGATCTCGGTTCCCACCCGCTGCGCGATGAGCGCCTGGAGCACGATCATCAGGCCGATCGATGCAACCGCCTTGGCGACCACCGAGGCGTTGCGCATCGGACGGAAGATCAAAGCGTAGAACAACAATCCGAGGACGGCGGCGATCACCAGGGCGATCGCCATGGCCGGGACGACCCCAAGAGGTCCACCGAGATGGACCGTCTTGGGGAGTCCCGGGATCGGGACCATCAGCTCCCCTGTCCTCAGCAGGACGTAGGTATAGGCGGTGTACAGGGCCACGGCGCCGGTCGCGAAGTTGACGACGCCGGAGCTCTTGAAGGTCATGACGAGCGCTAGCCCGATGGCCGCGTACACCGCCCCGTTGCCGAGGCCGAGTACGAGATAGGAGAGATGGTCGGTCATGAATTGTCCTCGTATGCCGGGTTAGGCGGCCGGCTGCTGGCCGGCCAGCTTCAGGTCGACCGGCACGCCTTCGTCGTTGACGGTCCCGTAGAGCATCTGGCTGGAGCACAGCGCAGGCATCTGCGGGAACGCCTTGCCGTTGCAGGTCACCGTGATTCCGCCGCCGGCGGGCATCTCGACGTCCTTGGCGGACTTGATCGCCGCACCCAGCGAGGCCGGGGTCACGTCACCCTGGACGCCGCCGGCGGTACGCACGAACCCGAGCAGCACCTGGTAGCCCGACGCGCCGGCGCCGGTGATCGACAGGTCGGGTGCGTACTGGGCCAGGACCGATCGGTACAGCACCGAGTCCGGGCTGTCGGACAGGTAGTCCGTCGCGGTGATGCCGACGTTGCCCTTGACCGTGTCCAGGCCGATCACCTTGGTGACGTTGGGGTCCAGGCAGGTGGGGATCAGGATCTTCTGCACGTTCGGGTCGGCGGTCTGGACGGCCTTCAGCACGCCCGCGCAGGTCGCCGCGTCGGCGATGATGCTCACGCCGTCGGGCTTCTCGGACAGACCCGCCGACACCATCGGGGTCGGATCCGGCACACCGAGCGGCAGGGGCACGACCTTCAGATCCACTCCGTAGGCACCGAAGACGGGGGTTCCCATCTGGGTGATGACGTTGCCCATCCCGCCGCCGTCACTGGCGAACAGGGTGACGGACTTCATCCCCTTGTCCTTGGCCCCGCTGGCCATCGCGGTGAGCGTTCCGGGCAGCCCGGCCGACAGTGCGGCGACGTCGGGGGACGTGAGCTCGACCGGTGACACCGCGTTGAGGGTGACGTAGGGAATCTTGGCGCCGGTGATGATCGGCACGATCACCTGTCCCATCGAGGTACCCGGGGACAGGACCGCCGAGACCTTCTTCTCCACCAACTCGTTGGCACACTTGGTGGCCGAGGTCGGCTCCTCCTGCTGCTTGCAGACCACGAGCTCGATCGGTCGTCCGGCGAGGCCGCCGGCGTTGTTGTTCACGTACTGCACCGCGGCTTCGGCACCTTGCCGGTACTCGGGAATCGACACCGCGGCACCACCCTCGGGTGAGACGAATCCGATCTTGATCGGTTCGCCGGCCGCCGGCTTCGAGGGGAGCGACGACGTCGAGGCCGACGAGGCGCTGTTGCTGGTGGAATCATCACTGCCACATGCGGTGGCGCCGAACGTGGCGACCACGGCCAGGGCACTGACGCCGACGATGGTCCGCCGGTGCCGAATCAGTCCGCCGAGTTTCATATCGGGCTTCTCCTTCACGAGATGTGCGAGAACCCGCACCGGACGAGACATCCGACACGCACAGTTCCTCGCGTGATGCACATCACCCTCCGGGTGGCGGCAGTGAATTATGTGCGTACCGCCACGGGCGCGCGATGAGGCGTTCCCATTGACTGGGAGGTCGGAAAATCTGAGCCGGGAACGTCGCGTCGTTTGGTCAGACGACCCGAAATCAGTCCTGCCGCAGCCACTTCAGTCAGCACCCACGGCGTCGACCCGATCGGACGAACGCGCCGTCGCATTATTGACAGTCCTCGCCAAAAATGGTGATGTAGCTCTCATGACGCTCGCACCCGGGACGCCCCGGCGCCGTGGACGGCCGTCCGTCCTCGACACCGACGACGTCGTCGCCAAAGCGTTCCGCCTCTGGTCGACGCACGGTTATGCGGCCACGAGCTGGCAGGATCTGGCCGCGGCAACGGGTGTGAGCGCGCGAACCCTCGTGCGCCATTTCCCGTCCAAATCCGACATCGCCTGGCTGGGCGTCGAACCGGCGACCGAACGTCTCACGGCCGCGCTGGCCGCGACCACCGCTGACGCCCCTCTCGGCGACGCCGTCCGCCATGCGATCGCCGAGTCGGTCTCACACGAACCGCACGTCCAGCGCGTGAGTGCCGACTGGTTGCGGCTGATCTCGTCCGAGCCCGAACTCGTGGCGATGGCCCCCGCCGCGTACCGACCGTGGATCGGTGAGCTCGCCGGGTTCATCGGCCGACGACTCCCCGGGGCGCCGGCCTCCGTGTGCCGCGCGATCGCCACGGCCTATCAGGCGGCCACCTTCGACGCCCTGCTCAGCTGGGCCGAGCTCGCCCCGGACATCGACTCGGCCGATGCCGTCGAAGAGGCGCTCCGCTGGCTCACGATCACGATCCCGACCCCGTGACGCCCCGGCTCCGACCCCGCTCTCCCACCGATCCCCGCCCTCCCACCGATCACAGCCCGATCCGAAAGGAAGCCCCATGACCGTCGAGGACCATCACCGGCCCACTCCGCTCCCGATCGCCGAGTCCACGCGACCCGCACCTCCGCATCCCGACCCCCTGGCCCCCGCACGCATCGGACCCGTGGAACTGCGCAACCGGGTCATCAAGTCGGCGACCTTCGAGGGCGTCACCACGAATGCGCTGGTCACCGATGCCCTGATCGACTTCCACGTCGCCGTCGGCAAGGGCGGGGTCGGCATGACCACGGTGGCCTACCTGGCGGTGGCACCCGAGGGACGGACCGAACGCGACCAGATCTACTGGCGCCCCGAGGCGCTGCCCGGCTTGCGCCGGCTCACCGAGGCCGTCCACGCCACCGGCGCGAAGATCTCGGCACAGATCGGACACGCCGGACCGGTGGCCAATTCGCGGTCGACCGGCCTGCCGTCGATCGGACCGTCCACCCGGCCCAACCCTCTCGCCATGGCACTAGATCGTGCTGCGACGCCCGCCGACATCCAGCGCGTCATCGAGGCGCACGCCAAGGCCACGCGTTACGCCAAGGAGGTCGGGTTCGACGCCGTCGAGGTCCACCTCGGTCACAACTATCTCGCCAGTTCCTTCCTGAGCCCGAACCTCAATCGGCGCAAGGATGCCTGGGGCGGGTCGTTGACCAATCGCGCCGAGTTCGCCCGACGTATCCTGGCGGCGGTCCGCGAGGCCGCCGGGGACGAGATCGCGGTTCTGGCGAAGATGAACATGGCCGACGGCGTCCCCGGCGGGTTGTGGCTCGACGAGTCCCTGCGTGTGGCAACGATGTTCGAGGCCGACGGCAATCTCGACGCGCTGGAGCTGACCGGCGGATCGTCGCTGCTCAACCCGATGTACCTCTTCCGCGGCGACGTCCCCGTGCGGGAGATGGCCGAGACCCAGAAGGGCATCGTCAAACTCGGGATGAAGATGTTCGGCAACATGGTGTTCTCCCACTATCCCTACGAACCGCTGTACTTCCGCGACTTCGCCCGACAGTTCCGCGATGCGCTCACGATGCCGCTGGTCCTGTTGGGCGGGATCACCGACCTGGAGGCCATGAACACCGCCATGGCCGATGGTTTCGAATACGTCGCCATGGCGCGCGCTCTGCTACGCGAACCCGACCTGATCAACCGGATCGGCAAGGATCGGAACGCCACCTCGCTGTGCATCCACTGCAACCTGTGCGCGGCCAGCATCTTCACCGGCACCCGCTGCCCGTTGGTGATCGAACCGGCCCACTGACCAGAGACGCAACCGGGACCAACTTGCGTGACCTGCTTCACAAACCTCTGACGCTGTGGCATATTCCTAATCGAAATAGCCATGTCAGAGCGTTAGCAGTATGAAGGAGTGCCGACATGACGACGGTTGCCGAACCCGCACCGATCTCCTGTGACCGTCCGGGAACACCCGTGAACGACGCAGCCCCTACCGCCGTCCTCGATCGCCTGTCACTCGTCCTCGAGGCCTTCGCCGGGCGGGAGACCCTCAGCCTCGCGGAGGTCGTCCTCCGTACCGGGGTGCCGAGGTCGTCGGCGCACCGCATGCTCGACCGCCTGGTCGCCATGCGGTGGCTTCGACGGCAGGGCCGCGACTACAGCCTCGGCATCCGCCTGGTCGAGTTGGGCTCGCTGGCAGTCCATCAGGATCGCGTGCACTCGGCGTCCGCCGATCATCTCCATCACCTCTACCGGATCACCGGAATGGTCGTGCACCTCGCGGTTCTCGACGGTGAGGACATCGTGTACCTCGACAAGATCGGCGGTCGCCTCGCGGCGCATGTGCCGACCCGGGTGGGTGGGCGGTTGCCGGCCGAGCGGACCGCGCTGGGTAACGCCCTGCTCGCCTCCAACGGACGCGACCTCGCCGGGGACGACCTGATCCGGGAACGCGGGTTCGCGACCCACCGGGACGGGGCTCTCCGCGGATTCGGTTGCATTGCCGCCCCCATCGGCCCTGTCGGCGAGGCGACGACCGCGGTGTCGATCTGTGGACCGTTGCGGGACATGGCTTTCGACCACCGGATGACCACCCCGGTGCAGCTCGCGGCCGCCGCGATCTGGCGGAGCCTGTCGGTCGGGGTGCGGGTGACACCGACACTTCAGCGCCGCGATCTCCTGCGTTCGCTACCCACCGCCGCGAGCGTGCTGTCCGAGGGATAGCCATACCCCTCCCCTGAAGTCTGTCAGTCCTCGACGGTCGAACGCCAGATCCCCGGGTCCCGCGGGATCGGCAAGCCGTTGTCGTCGTGTGCGGCGGACTCACGATAGCGGTTCGCGGCCTCGTCGATGTCTTCGAGAAGCTCCCTCGCCAAACGTATCTCGGACTCGAAGTACCGCTGGGACCACCGCAGGCTCATCTGCGAGAAGGCCCAGGCCGGTTCGTCGTCGGAGTGCTCGGCGTGAACCCCGGCACGGCGGGCCTGCTCGGTGAGATTGACGATGTGCGCACGCACCAACTCCTTGAGCTGTTCCGGCTCCTGCAGATGCCCCATCCAGAGCCGAAGCATCACAGCGTGTTTCAGAACCGGCAGCTCCACGTCGGCATCGCGGGACCAACTCCGCAGCGCCGCCACCCCCGCATCGGTGATGCCGTACAGACGCCTTCCCCGCTCACCATCACCGGCAACCATGCGTGAGGTCACCAGCCCGCGATCCTCGAGCCTCTTCAGCTCGGTGTACACCTGGCTCACCGAGGGACTCCAGTAGAAGAATCCGATGCTCCAGTCGGCCCACTTCTTCAGATCGTTGCCGGTGAGCTCCTCGCCGAACGACAGCATCCCCAACACCGCCCAGCTGGTCGCCGGGAGGTGTGGATGAGAAGCGCTGGCAGGTCCCATGGTCGTCTACCTTACAAACCGCACCGCACCCTCGGGGTGGGTCCGCTCCCGGCTACCGGGAACCGTTGTCCGGAGCGGAGTTACGGGCACCTACCGTGGGTCCCATGCCCGACGCCACCATCTACATCGTCGATCAGGTCGTCGTGCGGCCCGGCCGCGCCTCCGAGTTCATCGACGCGTACCTGACCGAGTACGCGCCGTCCGCGCGCGAACGCGGCTTGACGCTCGACCGGGTCCTGGTGAGTCCGCCGGCGTGGATCGACGGGGAGAACAACACGGTGACGGCGACCTGGACCGTGCCCGGCCCCGGCGACTGGTGGGCGGCGGCCGTGCGCGGTCGGCACGATCCCGAGCCGTCCCGGTGGTGGAAGTCCATGGAGTCACTGATCGTCGAGCGCACCCGTTCGATGGCGGCCTCCGCAGACGATGTGGAGACACTCAACGATGTATAAGGTGACCGCACTCCTCCACCTCGCCGACCCACGAGACGATCTCGAGACCACGGTCATCGTCAAACGCCTCCGTGGCGTTGCCGAAGGTTCCCGGGCACAATGCATCCTGATCGAACCGACCTTGATCGGCGTCCGCAACGGCGGGGATCTGGTCGTGCATCTCCAGTTCGCCACCGTCGCGGACTGGGAGGACACCCGATCGGTACTCGACGCGGCCATCGCGCACAGCGCGGTGCGGCACGTGGACGCGGTGGAGTACGTCGGAGCGAGCAGTCCGGGCACCACCGGCCGACGCGACGACGGCCCCTCTCCCACCGTGTATCGGACTCTGCTCCTGCGGGTCGACGAGACCGCGCCGGCCGCCGAGGTCGACCGCTTCGAGAAGGCCACGCTGACGATGCCCGATCACATGTCGGGAATCAGGGCGTGGCAGCTGAGCCCGGTGATCCGTGCACGCGGTGCATCGACGTGGACCCACGTCTGGGAGCAGGAGTTCGCCGATGTCGATGCCCTCACCGGCCAGTACATGATGCACCCGGTCCACTGGGGACTCGTCGACCGCTGGTTCGACCCGGAATGCCCCGACCGGATCATCTCCGATCGTGTCTGTCACAGCTACTGCCGGCTGCCGGGCCCGGTCATCTGATCCGCCGATCGGACGACCGGGCCGCCGTACCTCTCTAGCGGGCCAGGAACGCCAGGACCACCGATTCCCAGGCTTCCTTCTGCTCGATCATCACCCAGTGGCCGCAGTCGGGGAAGATGTGGAGCTCGCCGTGGGGGATCGTCCGCATCGGCAGGATGGACATGTCGACCGGGCTGACCCGGTCGTCACGTCCCCACGTCATCAGTGTCGGGACGACCAGCTTGCGCAGGTTCGCCCATCCGGGTGTCGCCTCCGACGACCGCATCGCCTGCGCCATCCGGTCCAGTGCGGCCCGCCCGTACATGGCCCTCGAACTGGCCAGCGTCTCCGGATCGGTGGCCTGCTCCCACCGCTCGTCGATCATCTGCTCGGTGATCAGCGATCGGTCGTAGACCATCGAGTTCAGCCAGGCCACCAGGGATTCGCGGGATGGGTTGTCAACGAACTCGCCGAGCCGGATGATGCCCTCTCCCGGTTGCGGGCCGAAGAGGCTCGTCCCGGCGCCGCCGACCGTCACCAGCTTCTCCACCCGCTGGGGATCGGATAGCGCGAAGTCGGTGGCCACGAAGCCACCCATGGAATTGCCGATCAGTCGCACACGGTCGAGGCCGAGACCGTCGAGGAGAGCCCGCACCGCGGTCGGCGCCGAGTGCATCGGGTGCGGCGCACCGAAACTGTCGCTGACCCCGAAACCGGGGAACTCCAGGACGATGGTCCGGTAGTGGCGGGCGAGAACCGGCATGTTGCCGCTGAAGTTGCGCCAGCCGGTCACCCCGGGGCCGGAGCCGTGCAGCAACAGCAGGGGCGGTCCGTCGCCGGCCTCCCGATATCGCAATGTGCCGTGTTCGGTGGCGAGTTCACGGAGTTCGGGGACGCCCGACGTCTCCGTACTCTCGCTTGTTCCGGTTGTCTCGATAGCGCTGTCGGTCACCATACTCGCAGAGTCCCACCTCCGCGATCGGCGTGACGGCGCCCTTCCCATTCACCGGGCGTCGTTCAGTGCAGACGCGGAACGTTCTGTCCCACAGGGAGTTCGATACCACTCTCGGTGAGGGACCGCTCCGCGAACGCCTGATCGATGGTGCGGAGGAGCTGCTCGCACCCGTGGGTGTTCGCGCCGAAGCCGGCACCGGTTCCGGCGTCGTCACGGGCCGCGATGAAGGGGCACTCGCGTGCGTCGAACGGCCACTGGATCGAGGTGTGCGCCGCGCTGAACTTCTCGACCAGCACCTCCCGGCCGCACCCCTGGCACGAGATGGGTTGCATCGTCATACGACGCCTCCGGCCGGATCGTCCGGACGCGCGATCCGACCGTAACCGCCGCGGTAGAACAACAGCGGCTCCTGATCGGACGCGCGGAGATGATGCGCGCGCGCCACGACGATGGTGTGGTCGCCCGCTGCGTGCTCGGCATCGAGCTCGGCGTCGATCCAGGCCAGTGCACCCGTCAGGACCGGGGCACCCGAGGGCGCCGGTGTCCAGTCGACGTCGCGGAACTTGTCCGCACCAGGTGAGGCCAGACGACGACAGACCGCTTCCTGCGAGTCGGCGAGGATGTTGATCGTGAACCGGCCTGCGGCGCGCACCAGAGGCCATGACGTGCTGGTCAGGCCCACGCAGAACGCCACCAGCGGCGGATCGAGGGACACCGAGGTGAACGAGTTCGCCGCCAACCCGACCGGTTCCCCGGAATCGGGATGGATACCGGTGATCGCCACGACGCCGGTGGCGACGTGGCCCAGCACATGTCGCATCGATGAGCCGTCGACGATCGGCCCGTCGGTCATCTGGCTCACCGTGTCACCCCGCGAGCCGGCCGGCCGCACTCAGCGCGGCGATGTATCCGTAGACGAGGCCCTGTCCGATGGTCGCGCCCGCGCCGGGGTAGGTCGCACCGAACGCATTCGCCGCGGTGTTGCCGGTGGCGTACAAACCGTCGATCACCGATCCGTCCTCGCGCAGCACGCGAGCCCGGTCATCCGCCTGCAGACCGCCGCACGTCCCGAGATCGCTCAACTCCAGGCGTACGGCGAACAGTCCGCCGCCGAGCGCGCGGAGCGTGGGATTCGGACTGATGGTCGGATCGCCGTAGTACTGCTCGTAGGCGTTGGTGCCGCGTCCGAACTCGTGGTCGACGCCGACGGCGGCCGCCGCGTTGAACGCGTCGAAGGTGTTCCGGAAGGTGGTCTCGTCGACACCCATGTGGATGGCCAGGTCACCCGGATCATCGGCGCGAACCGCGATGCCGTGCTGGTACCACGCTCGGGGCAGCGGCTGCCCGGGAAAGAGACTGCCCGCCATGAGATAGCTGTTGCGGTACCGCTGGTCGAAGACCAGCCACATGGTCCCGACCGGGTCGCCCGCCTGCTCCCGTGCGAGCACCCGCTGCCCGAAGGTCATGTAGTCGAGTGCCTCGTTGATGAAGCGGCGTCCGGACGCATCGACGATGAACGAGCCTGGCAGCGACCGTTCGGCCAGGAGGACCGACGGCGACCCGCCGGGCACGGCCGCGACCGCGGGGAACCACCATGCCTGGTCCATCGACGCCACCCCCGCGCCCAGGTCTTGACCGATCTTGATCGCATCGCCGGTGTTCGTCGTGCAACCCAGACTGCTGTTCGCCGACAACGACTCCGACTGGAACTTGTGCCGCATCTCCATGTCGTGATCGAAACCGCCGGCCGCCAACACGACGCCCCGGCGAGCGCGAACGGTGACATCCACGCCGTTCCGGTTGACCACCGCCCCCACCACACGGCCGTCTTCGACCACGAGATCCACCATCGGGGTGCCGGTCCAGATCGGGATGTCCGCGGCCAGCGCGCCCGCGAACAGTCCGGCGGCGATCGCCTGTCCGCCGGCGGCATACCGGCGCTTGACGACGAGCCCGCCGAGCCCGATACCCAGCGCCTTCACGATGCGTCGGAGCGAACGACCCGGTGTGCTCCGCAACAGGTTCAGCCATTTGTAGTCGGCACCGGTGATGGGCATGGGCAGTGGTGATTCCATCAGTCCCGGCCGGAGACGAGCCTGTTCGGGACCGAGCGTGGCGACGTCGAAGGGCTTGCATTCACAGGTGCGGCCGACGGCTGATCCGCCCGGTTCATCGGGGTGGTAGTCGGAGTAGCCGCGCGCCCACATGAACGTCATCGGCGTCGTCCGCTCGAGCATCGCGATGGCCTCGGGACCGTGTTCGAGGAAGGCCGCACCCCTATCGGCGGGGGCGCTGTCACCCACCACCGCGCGTACGTAGTCGGCCGCGGCCGCCGGGCCGTCGTCGGGCTGTTCACGGCGCAGGATCGGATTGCCCGGCACCCAGAACGCCCCGCCGGAGCGGGCCGTCGAACCCCCGACGTACTCCGACTTCTCGACCACCAGCGTCGACAGTCCGAGTTCGTGGCCGGCCAGCGCGGCCGCGAGCCCGGTGCCCGATCCGACGACCAGGAGGTCGACGGTCTGATCGCGCTGCGGGACAACAGTATTCATGATCGGAAACCTTCGGTGTAGCTGTGGTCGGCGGCGTCGAACGTCAGGTCCTCGGGGTGCGGTTCTCGCAGCATCGTCCAGTAGTCGACGAGACGCCACGGGCACGGCACCACGGCCCGGCCGGCACTGTTCCGGTAGTAGCTGTTGACCTGACCTCCCGGATGCATCCACACCGTCTCGTCGAGCGCTTCGTCCACCCGCGCGTTGTACTCCGCGAGCGCCTCGGGTCGCACGTCCATGGACTGGTGGTCGTTCTCGAGCAGGTACTGCAGGCACTCGACGATGTAGTGGACCTGCTCCTCGCTCGTGATGTTGTGGCCGGCACCGTGATTGGGTGCGGAGTTGGGACCGGAGGTGACGAACAGGTTCGGGAAGCCCGACACCTGCACGCCCAGGTATGCACGCGGGTCCTCGCCGCCGTCCCACACCTGCGCGAGACTCCTGCCGTCGCGGCCGACGATGTCGATCGCGGTGGTGAACTGCAGCTTGAACCCGGTGGCCAGGATGATGACGTCGGCCTCGAGGAACTCCCCCTCGGTGGTGCGCGCCCCATCGGCGGTCACCTCGGCGAACGACGCGCGATGAAGGGAGACGTGATCGCGTTTGAGGGCCGCGTAGAAGCCGGGGTCCTTGACGATCCGCTTGGCGTAGGGCCGGAAGTCCGGGGTCAGCTTCGCCATGAGTTCCGGGTCGTCGGCGAAGTTGTCCTGCAGGTACTTCTGCGCGTTCCGGAGCACCATGTCGTTCTCGGCCGAGGCCGAGAAGTGCGTAGCCGCCCATTCCGGATCCACCCGCGGCAGGCGGTACAGGTTGTCCGAGGCGAACCAGTAGGACCGCAACCGGAACCACTCGTGGTAGAACGGCAGATGCGCCAGCGCCCATCGCTGTTCTGCGGCAACGTTATTGACCACCGCCCGTTCCGGGACGATCCAGTGCGGGGATCGCGCGACGACGTCGAGGGACGAGACCCGGTCCACGATGCTCGCCACGACCTGTACCGCGGTGCATCCGGTGCCGAGAACGATCACCTTCTTGCCGGTCAGATCGAGCGACGGATCCCACTGGGCGGTGTGCACGACCGTCCCGGCGAAGGTGTCGAGACCCGGGACGTCGGGAATGTTGGGTGCGTTCAGCATGCCGAGAGCACTGACCACCGCGCGCGCGGAACGCGTCGAGGTCCTGCCCGCGGAGTCGCGGGTGACGACCTGCCACCGCTGATCGCCCTCCGACCAGGTCGCGGACACCACCTCGGTGTTCAGCCGGATGTGTTCGCGGAGGCCGTATTTGTCCACGACGGACAGCAGGTACCGCTGGTACTCCGGCCCGGTCGGGTAGTACCGGGTCCACTCGGGGTTGAGCTCGAACGAGTAGGAGTAGTAGTGACTGGGCGTGTCGACCGCTGCACCGGGGTAGAGATTGCGGTGCCAGGTCCCGCCGACGTCGCTGCGCGTCTCGAACACCGTGTAGGAGAACCCAGCCTCCCCCAACTTGATCGCCGCGTTGATACCCGTGATCCCGGCGCCGATGACGATGACGTCGAAGTCCGTGGGAGGAGTCACCGTGACCGGAACGGTCCGCCGACTTCTTTCGAATCCGGCCTGCTCCAGGAGAATCGGGACGAACTCGTCGTCGACCTCCTGCGAGGTCGCCACCCGAGCCATCTGGGCGAAGACCTCTTCCGACGGCACCCCCAGCGCGGCGGTCAGATCGGACCCCGCGAGTAGTTCGACGGCACGCTCGCGGATGTCGGCGACCACGTCCGCCGGGTACACGCCGGCGGGCAGGGTGTTGTTGTTCGTCGTCTGGTAGTGCGTACCCGGTACGGAGATCTCGAGCCTCGCCCCGAACTCCTCGAGGAGCCCGAGATCGCCGGTCACGTGGATCAGCGACATCAGCAGCGGCGCGGGATCGCAGTTCGCGATCGCGGCTCGCAGAGCTGTCTCGTCGCCGGCCGCGCCGGTGTCGGCGGTTGCTGAGTAGGTGGTCGCAGAGACTGCGTTGGTCATGATGCACCTTCCGGTACTGGCACACCCATACGGGCGAGCATGTCTCGTGGGTCGGCGGGCGGGGCCAGGTCGAGCAGTTGACGTCCCCGCCGATGTGCTGCGGCGATGCACATCTCGTCGTCGGAGTGGATCCAGAACTCACCGGACGCGATCTGATCGAGCATGTGGGCAGCGGCCTCGAGGGGATCGAGTCCGCGTTCGACGTTGTCGCGCTGCATCGCGGCGAACACCGCGTTCGCCGTGGGATTGTCGGTCGGGGCCTCACGCAGGGCCGACCGGAAGATGTCACTGCGGATCGAGTGCGGTATCACCGCACTCACCTGGATGGGCGCTGCGACGATGGACAGGTCCTGGTGCAGGCACTCGGTCATCGCCAGCACGGCGTGCTTGCTCACGATGTACGGTGCCTGCACCGCAACGGCATTCAGACCGCCGACCGAGGAGAGGTTGGCGATGCACGACGGAGTCCCGACGGCGATCATCCGCGGCACGAACGACCTGATGCAGTAGAAGACCCCGTCGACGTTGATCTGCATGAGCCGACGCCACCGGGCGTCGTCGATCTCCCAGAGCAACCCGGCGGATTCGATCCCGGCATTGTTGATCAGCAACTCCACGCTGCCGTGACCCTCGAACACCGCGGCCGCGAAGTCCTCGACCCCGCGCGGGTCGGCGACATCGACGGCGTAGGCGCTGGCTCGCCCGCCGGCAACCTCGATGTCGGCGGCGACGGCAGCGGCCCGATCTCCGTCGATGTCGGCCACCACGACGTGCATCCCGAGGAGGCCGAGGTGACGGGCGAATCCCTCACCGATACCTGCTGCGGCACCGGTAACCACCGCTGTTCCCGACGAAAACCTCTGTGCTGCTTCGTTGGTCATGATTCCTGTCTTGCTCGATTCTGGCCGTTCCCGTCCTGGGTGTCCGGCGTTCACACGCCGGCGGGCACGATGTGGGGATTGGCCCAGGCCGGCGGTTCGAGTGGAGGGAGCTCCGTGCGGCCGTCCACCGACAACACCGGGGTGCCGGTCGCCCACGGATAGTGCAGGCTGAAGGCGACCAGGCCCGTGCGCCCGGCGGCCGGAAGCGTGCACATCTCCAGGACGGTTTGCGCGAGGTAGTCCACCGGCTCGGTCTCGTAGCCGGCCGGAAGCAACGCCTCGGCGCCGGGTGTCATGATCGCCGTCGACGGCCCGACTGCGTTGACCGCGATGTTGTCGTCGAGCAGCTCGGCCGCGAGGCCTTGGGTGAACCGATGTTGTGCTGCCTTGGCCGACGCATAGATAACGTCGCCCGAGGTCTTGTTGTACTCCCGGAACGGCCGGATGGGGCTCAGCCCGGTCGAGGAGCCGATGTTCACGATCCAACCCGCACCGTTGCGACGCATGTGCGGAATCGCCCGCTGGGACAGGATGAACGGCACCTTGAGGTAGTGCTCGATCGTCCGGTCGAAGGTGGCCACACTCATGTCCTCGACGGACGAGTAGTCCGCGAAGCCGGCGTTGTTGACCAGGATGTCGATGCCACCGGCGGCATCGACGACATTCTCGACGAGACGGTCGCGCTGTTCGGGGTTCTCGAGGTCGGCGGTGATCGCCAGCGCTGCGCCACCGGCCTCCTCGATCAGGCGCACGGTCTCGTCGAGGGTCCCGGAGATCAGGAGCTCCTCGCCGTTGCGGACCGACGGTGACGGCGTCGAGGATCGCGCGGTGACGACCACGGTCGCCCCGGCGCTCGCCAGCCGCCGGGCGATACCACGCCCGATCCCGCGGCTGCTGCCGGTCACCAGCGCCACCTTGCCGTTCAACTGCTGGCCGCTCACCTGCTGGGTCCCCAACTGCGGTGTCATGGTGCGCTCCTGCCGTCGTCGTCCGTGGCACTCGCCGTGAGCACGTCGCGGATCATCTGCCAGACCTTCTCGCGAGCCGGTGGCGTGAGCGAGAGCTGCGGAAAGGTCAGGAAACCGTGGAAGAGTCCGTCGAACCGGTGAGCGGCCACCGGGACACCGGCGGCCTCGAGCAGCCGGGCGTACTCCTCACCGGCAGAACGCGGCGGATCGAGTTCTGCGGTGGCCACCACCGCCGGGGGTAGACCGGCCAATGTGTCGGCGTTGGTGGGGATCACCGACGCGCTACGCCGACCGTCCGGGGCATACTGCTCCCAGTACCACCGCATCGCCTTGGTCGTGTTGTAGTACCCGACGCCGTAGTCGCGGTACGACGCGGTGTCGAAATCGTCGTCGATCACCGGGTACAGCAGGACCTGGGCGCAGACCTTCGGTCCGTTGCGATCTCGGGCGGCCAGACTGGTTGTGGCAGCGAGGTTTCCGCCCGCACTGTCACCGGCGAGTGCGATGCGATGCGAATCCCCACCGAACCCGGCGATGTTCTCCGCCGTCCAGCACAGTGCCCGGTAGACGTCCTCCATCGCGGCCGGCGCCCGATGCTCGGGGGCCAGCCGGTAGTCGACCGCCACCACGACGGCGCCCACCTCGGCAGCCATCGATCGGCAGAACTCGTCATGGCTGTCCAGATCGCAGAAGACGAACCCGCCGCCGTGGGCGAACACGATGGCCGGCAGACCTCCGGTGCTGCTCCCGTTGCCATCGGAATCCCTATGTGGCACATAGACACGCAGTGCCAGGTCACCACCCGGACCGTCGATGGTGAGGTCGCGAGCGATGGCCATGTCCGGCTGTCGGGTGAGCGGAGCACGACGAGACACGATGATCTCCCGGAGCACGCGGGGATCGTGTTCGGTCACGTCGGGGAAGCCCGCCTCGAGGGCGGTCAGCATCGCCTCGACGTCGGGGTGCAGGTCGGTACGACGGCTCATGTCGGTGTCCTATCCGTCGGTGTTCCATCCGTCGGGATGGTGTGGGATCGCGTCATCGGGTCAGGAGATCTCGAAGCCCTTGTAGCCGGCCTCGGCCACTTCGGCGCAGACGTTCGCGTAGTTCCCGAATCCGCCGATGTACGGCATGAACACTCGGGGCTTGCCCTCGATGTTGGCGCCCATGTACCAGGAGTTCGCCGACGGGAAGAGGGTTCCGGCCGCCTTGGCCGAACACTCGGCGACCCAGCTGTCCACCGCGTCGCTCTCCGCCTCGATGGTCGCCGAATTGTGCTCGGCGAGATGCCGGATGGCGTCGGCAACCCAGTCCACATGCTGTTCGGCACCGAGGACCATGTTGGCCAGGACACTCGGACTGCCCGGTCCGGTGAGGATGAACATGTTGGGGAACCCGTGTACTGCCAGCCCGAGATAGGTGCGGGGTCCCGCCGCCCACTCCTCGGTGAGAGTGCGTTCACCACGTCCGCGGATGTCGATGCGGGACAACGAACCGGTCATCGCGTCGAATCCGGTGGCGAAGATCAGCATGTCGAGTTCGAAATCCGCACCGGAAGTCCGTACGCCGGTCCGGGTGATCTCCTCGATCGGGGTCTCGCGCAGGTTGACCAGCGTGACGTTGCTGCGGTTGAACGTCTCGAAATATCCACTGTCGGTGACGATCCTCTTGGTGCCGATCGGATGATCCGTGGGGATGAGGATGTCGGCGACGGCGGGATCCCGGACGATTTCCCGGATGCGCGCCTCCACGTACTCACGCGCGGTGTCGTTGGCCGCGAGACTGGTGGTCTGGTCGGGGAACGCCTTGGCGAACAGGTAGCCGCCGCGTTGCCACCACTCGTCGTAGACGCGGGTACGTTCCGCATCGTCCACTTCGAGTGCCCCCTTGGGATACGGCGCATTCGGCGTCCCTCCCCCACTGATCCGGGAGAGGCGGCGGCGTTCGGCGTAGTCGGCCTTGATCTCGGCGATGGTCTCCTCGGACAGCGGCCGGTTGCCCGCGGGGATGGAGTAGTTGGGACTGCGCTGGAACACCACGAGGTGCTCGGCGCTCTCGGCGATCACCGGGATCGACTGGATTCCCGACGACCCGGTGCCGATGACACCCACCCGTTTGCCGGCGAAATCGACGTCGTGATGCGGCCATTCACCGGTGTGGTAGGTCTCACCGGCGAACAGGTCACGCCCGGGGATGTCGGGCTTGTTGGTCGCGGAGAGTACCCCCGTCGCCATGATCAGGAACCGCGCGGTGACGGTCGAGCCGGTGTCGGTGCTCACCGACCACTGCGCGAGTTCCTCGTCGTAGGTGGCCGCGGTGACCCGCGTCAGGAAGTCGAACGCACTTCTGAGGTCGAACCGGTCCGCGACGTGACGGAGGTAGGCGAGGATCTCCGCCTGCGTCGCGAAACGCTCGGTCCAGGTCCATTCCTGTTGCAGGTCTTCGTCGAACGAGTACGAGTAGTCGATGCTCTCCACATCGCACCGCGCTCCGGGGTACCGATTGTGGTACCAGGTTCCGCCGACGTCCGCGGCGGACTCGAAACCGTGCACGTCCAGGCCCTCGCCGCGGAGCTTGTGTACGGCGTAGAGGCCGGAGATGCCCGCGCCGATGACGATCACATCGTGATCGGTCGTACGCGCGCCCTGCGTGTCTGAGATGGTCACGATGCTGACTCCTCGGCCTGCCGGGCCCACATCCACTCGTGGCCCCAGTAACTGTCGGCGGTGATTTCTTCTGCGGTGTAGTGCTTTTCGTCGACCAGCACTCCGCCGGTGCCGTACTCGATGTCCCAACCACCCGGCACCCGGACGTAGAACGAGACCATCTTGTCGTTGGTGTGCCTGCCGAGGGTCGAGGAGACCGGGAAGTCGCGGGCCATGACCTGGTCGTAGGCCCGGCCGACGGCGTCGAGCTCGTCGACCTCGACCATCACGTGGATGAGTCCGGGATCACGCCCTTCGAGCGCCGGCATGATGGCCAGACTGTGGTGCCGCTGATTGATCCCGAGAAAGCGGATCCGCGACGGCGGGGTCCCGGGCGGCGTGGGCATTCGGAACGCACCACGCGGCAGGAATCCCAGTGTCTCGGTGTAGAACACGTAGGACTCGTCGAAGTTGGTCGTCGGCATCACGACATGTCCCAGACCCTGGCGGCCGGTGACGAACTTCTGTCCGTATCTCGTGAGGACCGGGCTGTGGTCGAGCACCGGGCCGTGGAAGAACTCGAGCGGCGTCCCGCCGGGATCCTTCAGGCTGATGCCGCCCTCGATCCGACGGTGGTCGCACAGTTCCTGGCCCATCTCGGAGTACGCCGTCCCGGCCTCGTCGAGTACTCGCCGGAGCTCGGCGAGTGCGAGGTGGTCGCGCACCTCCCAGCCGACTGCCGTGACCCGGTCGGCGTCGCCTCGTTGCACGGTGATCCGCGCCGGGCGCTCATCCATCCGGAAGTGCACCGCGTCGTCCTCGGGTCCGGAACCCGGCGCGAATCCGAGTACGTCGAAACCCAACTCACGCCACCGATCGATGTCGGTGGCCATCACCCGCACGTAACCCAGCGCTGCGATCAAACCCATCGTCGTGGTCCCCCGGCTCAGATCATCACCCGCAGGGGACCCGCGGGGACCTCGACGCCCAGTGACGCCAGCGCGGCGGCGTGATAGGTGGTGCTGGTGACATGGATGGCGTGGTGCAGTCCGGCGTGCGCGTCCCGCCAGAACCGCTGCAACGGATTGTCCATCCGGAGCGCGTTCCCACCGGAGCGGTCGAAGATCTCGTCGGCCGCACGAACGGCGCGCCAGGCGGCGCGGACCTGGTTGCGCCGCGAAGTCGCCCGCATCGCGAAGTCGATCTCGGTGCCGGCGTCGACGAGGTCGTAGATGCGGTCGACGTTGCCCAGCAACTGTTGCCGTGCGGCGTCGATCTCGGCGGCCGCCTCCCCGAGTGCGTGCAGGACATAGGGATCGTCCTTGATCGCTCCACCCGTCGCGGCCACCCGATCACGCTGATAGGCGATCCCCGCTGCCAGCACTCCTTCGCAGATACCGATCGTCGCCGAGGTGATCCCCAGCGGGAACATCGTCGACCACGGCATCTTGTAGAGCGTCTCGGTGACGCCGTACTCCTTCGCCGCGGTGCCGTCGATGACGTCCCCGGAACGCATCACGCGATGCGCGGGGATGAAGGCGTCCTCGACGATGATGTCCTTGCTGCCGGTCCCCCGGAGCCCCACCACATCCCAGGAATCCTCGACGATCCGGTAGTCCGAGCGGGGCAGGATGACATGCAGACCCACCGGCGGCATCAGCGGCTTTCCGTCCGCGTCACCGGTGAAGGCGCCGAGGAAGATCCAGTCGCAGTGGTCGGTGCCGGAGGAGAACTGCCACCTGCCGGTCATCCGGTAGCCGCCCTCGACGGGGGTCGCGACACCACCGGGCATGTAGGGCGACGCCTGCCAGGTGTCCGAATCCTCGCCGAGGACTTCGTCCTGGACCCGCGGATCGGCGAAGGCCAGCTGCCACGGGTGGACGCCGACGATCCCGCCGATCCAGCCGGCCGAGCCGTAGATGCTCGCCGTCCCCATCACGGTTTCGGCGAACTCCCTCGGATGCGCTTCGTACCCGTCGTAGGTCTTGCGCTGAAGCAGCCGGATGATGCCGGATTGCTTGAGTCCCTTCGCGACATCGTCAGACAGTCGTCCGAGCCGCTCGGAATCCTCGGCACCCGCGCGTAGTTCGTCGGCCATGTCCATGACCTTGTCGAGCACTTCGTGGCTCATTGGTGTTCTCCTCGAGAAGTGAGCGCCGACGGCACTCGGGTTGCCTCCAGAGCACTTCGCCCGGCGGCGAGATTGTCGTCGACCTCGGCCTGCCAACTCTTCAGTGCGCGTTCGGTGTCGATCTGGTACTCGAACCGATTGACCATCTCCGGCGCGATGTCCTCGACGTCGACGTAGAACTGCTCGTACCAGCGTCGGAGCTGATAGACGGGCCCGTCTTCCTCACACAGCAGCGGATTGTCGATGCGCGACTTGTTCTTCCAGATCTGCACGTCCTGCTCGAAGCCGATGGCGACTCCTTTGGCAACGGCCTGCGCGATCTGATTCGCCTGCTCGTCGGCCATCCCCGCCGGCTTCTCGACGAGCACGCCGTACTGCAGCCGGAACGAAGTCGGCGAGATCGGATAGTGGCAGTTGACCAGGTAGATGTTCGGGTCGCCGTCGTGATCGCGGCCGCCGCTCCACAGCTTGTCGATCATGTACGAGGGACCGAAATACGATGCGTCGGACTGGCTCTCGGTGCTGTAGTTGGTGCTCTGGCTCACCCCGACCGCATCCGCGCGGGGTCGCGACCGCATGACCTGACTGGCGATGTGCCCCTCGAAGACGTTCTTGAAATAGGTCGGCATGCCGTAGTGCACGTAGAAGAAGTGCGCCATGTCGACGACGTTGTCCACGATCTCGCGGCAATGCGAGCCGGTCACGTCGATCGAGTTCCACACCCAGTCGGTCCAGCCCTCGTCGCCGTAGGTCGGGATCTCCGGGATGGCGAGCTCGGCGGGCGGTACCGATCCCTGCGGATCGTGCCACACGAACAACTGGCCGCTGACCACCGTCGACGTCCAGGAACGCGTCCGAGCAATGGGCGGAACCCTTTTCGCGTAGGGGATGCCGGCACACTTGCCGTCGCCGCGCCACCGCCAGTCGTGGAAGGGGCAGGCGATCGTGTTGCCCTTGACGGTTCCGAGCGCCAGGTTGCCGCCCATGTGCCGGCAGAAGGCGTCGAGCACGTTCAACGCGCCGTCCTCACCGGCGAAGACCACGAGTTCGGTACCGAACGCGGCCACCTGATGGGGAGCGCCGTCGGCGAAGTCGCGAGCCAGTCCGAGGCAGTGCCATCCGCGGGCGTAACGCTGTGGCGGCGCTCCGGTGTCGATGTCCCTGACTTCGCCGCCGGTGTCGATGGTCGTACTCACTACGCCTCCTGATCAGATGATCGCGACCGTGCCACTCGTCGCGGTGTCCTCAGCTTGGCAAGCGCGACGCCCGGTGTGACGTGGGTCTCCCATCGAGTGGGAGGGCTTTTCGTCGACGCCGGGAGATCAGTACTCGATGGTGATCTTCTCGCCCACCGGTTCGGCCTGGCAGGCCAGGATGTATCCCTCCGCGATCTCGTCGTCCGAGAGAATCTCGTTGTGCGCCAATCGAACCTCCCCCGAGGTGAGACTGCAGACGCATGCGCTGCACGCCCCTTCTCGACAGGAGAACGGTGCGTCGAGTCCGGCCGCCAACAGTGCGTCGAGGAGCTTCTGCCGGCCGTTCCAGGGGACCACGTGCGATTCGCCGTCGAGGTGGACCTCGACCGAACATCCCGGCTCGCCGCCGTCGTCGTCGGGCGCCTCGTCCCCGCCGGTGGCGGCGTCGAAGGGGTTGCCCTGCAACGAGATGAAGCGCTCGGCGTGAACCCGACCACGCTCCACGCCCAGCGTCTCGCACACGGAGGCGACGAGGTCCATCAGCGGCGGCGGCCCGCACACGTAGAACTGCCGGTCGAGGTACGGCCGCAGCAGGGCGGACAAGCCCGCCCCGGTCGGCCGCCCCTGGACGGAGTCGAGCAGGTGGACGACGCTGAACCGGGTGCCGTGGCGATCGGCCAGCTCACGCAGCTCGTCCGCGAAGACGACCGAACGCTCGTCGCGGTTGGCGTAGATGAGCGCGACGTCTCCGGAACCCGCGACCAGGATCGACTTCGCGATCGAGATCACCGGGGTGATGCCGCTCCCCCCGGCGATGAGCACCACCGACTCGTCGAGCGACTTCGGGCCGAATGTCCCCGCCGGCGGGAGGACCTCGAGTTCGTCCCCACACGTGATCGTGTCGCAGACCCAGTTGGAGCCGTGGCCGCCGTCCACTCGTTTGACGGTGACCTTGAGGGTCGTGTCCACGTGGGGCGAACTCGCGAGCGAATAGCATCTGGCACTTCCTCGCCCCTGGTCGGGGACCCGGATGGTCAGGAACTGGCCCGCGGAGTAGCCGAACGCCGCGGTGTCCGCGGGGGCGGGCTCGACCAGCAGCGACCTCGTGTCATGCGTCTCGTCGACCACCCCGACGACGCGGACCATTCGCCCGGGCCGTTCGCCGTCGGACCCGCGGACTCCCCCGCCGGCCGACTCTCGCACGGCCACGGAACCCTCGTCCCGGCCGTCAATCCTGTCCCAGATCATGGTGCTCACCCATCCGATGTGTCGTGTACCGTGGCCGCATCCGACGGCGTGACCCACGCCACTCGAAGCGCCGAACAGACGGGAATCATACGAATCGGCGTCCCCGATCATCGCGGTCGTTCCGCTGGACGGGAAGCCCACAGGCGGCGGCCGTCCCCCGGGGCCAAGATGGGCAACCGGACCAGCGCCCCGTGGTGAGAGCCACAATGGCCGGGGTACTGTGACGGACATCACAGAGGAGGAATGGTGAGGACGACACAGACGAGCGACGGACCCATCTCGGTCGTGGATCGGATCTCGGCGGTACTCGAGGCGTTCAACGGAGCGGCCCCGATGACGCTGGCCCAGGTCACCGCGCGCACCAAACTACCCCGGTCCTCCGTGCATCGGCTGCTCGAGCAACTCGCCAGTGCGGGGTGGCTGGCCCGGTCACCGGAACAGACCTACGAGCTCGGGGTCAAGGCCTACGAGATGGGCCAGGCGGCACTCAACCAGAATCGACTGCTCCGCGCCGCACGGCCCGTGATGCACGCATTCGCCCAGCGGACGGGTTACACGATCCAGTTGGGCGTCGTCGACGGCGGTGACACCGTCTACCTCGCGAAGGTGAACGGACGACTCAGCGGCCCGACGCCCACCGCGGTCGGCCAGCGGGTTCCCGCACATCTGACCGCCCTCGGCAAGGTCATCATCGCGTACGCGGAGGTCGCCCCACGGCAATCTCCCCGGGGCCTGCACAAGCTCGACGACGGCACGCTCGTCAAGCAGACCGCCCTGTCGATCACGAGTCCGGCCCAGTTCGACGCCGAGCTCGCCCAGATCCGGGACCGCGGGGCGGCATTCGACCGCGGCGAGGCGTTTCCCGGCGTCGCCTGCGTGGGCGTCTCGATCGGACCGCACGATCACATCTACGGCAATCTCGCCGGCCTCTCGGTCTGCGCTCCGGTGGGCGCGGTGGATCTCCGAAAGCTCATGGGGCCTGCCCGTATCGTGGCCGGTGAGATCTGGGAACGCTGCGTCGCAGCAGATCTCACCGACCACTGAGGGCCCTCTACGTAGTGGTACCCGCGGCGCCGGCCAGATGGGCCGCCATGTCAGCGACGGCGCGGTAGGCGAACACCATCCCCGATCCGAGCGGCGTACCGGGCCCCGGATAGACCTCACCCGAGACCGAGGCCGACGAGTTCCCCGCCGCGTACAGCCCGCGGATCACGCTGCCGTCTGCTCGACACACCGCGCCCTCGGTGGAGATGACCGCCCCGCCTTTCGTGCCGAGGTCACCCAGCACCAGGCGTACCGCATGGAATCGCGAACCGTCGAGGGACGGCAGGCACTGTGCGGCGTCCTGCGCTCCGACGAAGAACCGGCCGTAGGGATCTTCTCCGCGCGCGAAGTCCTCGTCTCGGCCCGCCGCGGCGAAGCCGTTGTACCGATCGATTGTCGCCGTGAGCTTCTCGGCGTCGAGGCCGGTGGCCGCCGCGAGCTCTCCCACGGTCGAGGCGGTGTGCCACAGGCCCGCCTCGGTCATCGCGGCGCGCTCCGGAGCGGGCACGCAGATCGCCGGTAGTTCGTCGCCGAACCGGTTGTCGAAGACGAACCAGAACACCTCGCCGGCCCCGTCGCGCATCCGCTGCAACATCGCCCGGCCCATCTGGTCGTAGGGCAACATCTCATTGGCGAACCGCTGCCCCGTCGGGTCGACGATGATCCCCGCCCGGACCCCGAGGGTGAACGCGGCGCGGCCGTTCGGGAACAGAGTGGCGGGACACCACCAGGACTGGTCGAGCAGGTCCACCTGCGCCCCCACCTCCGACAGCATCCGCAACGCGTCACCGCTGCCGGTGTCCGGATGGGACGCCGACCAGTCCGCGGTCGGCATCTGCTGGTGAATGCGCCGCAGTTCGGCGTTGCGCTCATAACCCCCTGCGGCGACGATGACCCCGGCCCGGGCCCGGATCGTCCGCCGGCTCTCGCCCTCACCGACCTCGAGACCGATGACGTCCCCCGCATCGTCGACGATCAGTCGCTGCGCTGCCGTGCCGAGGTGCAGGTCGGCACGGCCCGATTCGTCGAGCGCCAGCACCATCCGCGCGATCCAGGCCTGGCCGCCGTCGAGTTCTGAACGGTCGACCTCCATGCCGAACTGATCGGCAGGGACCGGTGGTCGGATGTCACGCAAACGGTCGCCCAGCTCGTCGGCCGAGATGGCGGCGGCAAAGATGCTCCGGCCGTAGTCCTTACGACCGGGGGCCACGTAGTAGTCCGGAAACGGGCGGTGCTCCAGCGGGATTCCCACCTCGTCCTCCAGGAACCGTGCCACCACCGGGCCGGTTTCCAGGAACGTCCGCTGCAGATCCTCGGAGGTGCGGTCGCCCACAAGTGCCCGGAAATAGGTCAATCCGTCTTCGACCGAGTCGTCGACACCTTGCCGTTCCAGCACATGATTGCCCGGAAGCCAAACGCTTCCACCGGAATACGCCGACGTACCGCCGAAGTACGAACTCTTCTCCACCACGCACACCGACAGCCCCCGCTTCACCGCAGCCAGCGCACCGGCGAGTGCGGCGCCACCCGAGCCGATCACGACGACGTCGTATTTGCTGTCCCACTGCTGATCATCCACGGCCATCAGGCGCCACACCCCTGCTCGGAATCATCGCCGATCGCGCATCGATCGGCGCCACGTGACGAGACGCTAGTCGCGCTGTCCGCAACCGACGTGGGGGTCTCCCGCTCAGAGGGAGCCGATCCGGGAGACCAGCTCCAGCCGATGACCGTCGGGATCGGCGAGGACGCCGATCGCCATCCCGTACGAGGCGTGTTCGACGACCGGCGACACCTCGGTTCCGCCGTACTCGACCGCGCACCGCATGGCGGCTGCCGCGTCGGGGACGTTCAGGACGATCTTGTTGAACATGTTGCCGTGGTCGGGTTCTGTGTCCCCGACTTCCGTCGGGCGGATCAGCTCGATTCCGGCTGTTCCGGCGCGCAGGATGACCGCGTCGAACGCGGGGGTGGCGAACTCACGCTCGAGAGCGAAACCCAGCCCCCGTCGGTAGAAATCGCTCGATCCTTGCAGGTCGGACACGCGAACCGCGACGAGCGACAGGACCACCCCCGTCTCGTGCGGGTCCACGGGGTTCGGGTTCATCGGGTTTGGGACCCGCCGTTGAAATCGAGTGTCTGCCCGGTCATCCCGCCGGCCTCGTGAGAGGCGAGGTAAGCGCAGAAGGCGCCCACTTCGATGGGATCCCCCAGCCTCCCGATCGGGATCTGGGTGAGGATTCGTTCGATCATCTCCGGGGGCATCTTGTCCTCGAGATTCTTCTGATGGCCGAGTGCCACGATGTTCGCGGTGACCCCGTACTGACCGGTCTCGGCTGCCAGGTGCCGGATGAATCCCTCGATCCCGCTCTTGCCGGTGGCGTACATCGTCTGGTTGATGTTCTGGCCGGTACGTGCCGAGCCGGAGGAGATCTGCACGATGCGTCCCCAACCGTTGTCGCACATACCGTCCAGCACGACCTTGATGCAGTTCATGGCGCCGAAGATGTTGAGGTCGATCGGCGCGCGCCACTCCTCCGGGGCGAGGTCACGGAAGGGCTTGATGACCCGGCCCTCGGCCACACCGGCGTTGTTCACGAGGATGTCGACGTGCCCGCCGAGTTCGGTCTCCGCCGCCCGCACGGCCTCCGCGGTGGCCTCGAAATCGGTCACGTCGAAGGCGGCGGCCACCGCGCGGTTCCCCTCCTCGGCGATGGCCGCGGCGACCTTCTCGGCACGGTCGGCGTGCAGGTCGTTCACGATCACCGAAGCACCCTGTCGCGCCATCACTTTCGCGATTCCCTCGCCGACGCTCTGTCCGGCACCACTGACCAATGCGATATGTCCGGTCAAATTGAACAAGGAAGTCTCCTTCGAAGAATGGGAAACGGCCAGAGCGTCTCGCGGCATGTGCGGAGACGACGATCGGCTCGTGCGATCAGTTCACCGCAGTCGCATCAGCAAGTCAATGATTTTGGATCGCTTTGTGTATCCAATCGGCTACGCTGCCCATCATGACGTCCGACACAGCTCCCAGCGCGCAGACTTCCGACGACGACGCACCCTCGATCCTCACGTCGTTCACCGATGGCGTCGCCCGGCTGACACTGAACAATCCGCGTCGCAAGAACGCCATCACCCTCGACATGGCCGCCGCCATCGAGCAATTCTGCGACCAGGTCGCCGCCGATGAGAGCATCGGCGCGGTCGTCGTCGACGCCGCAGGTTCCTACTTCTGCAGCGGTGCCGACACCCGCATCCTGGCGGCCGCCTCCGCCGATCCCGCCTCGCCGGAATCGGTCGTGCAACTGTCCGCGGTCTACAAGGCCTTTGTGCGCGTGGGTTCACTGCCCGTGCCGACCGTCGGCGTGGTGGTCGGCGGCGCGGTGGGCGCCGGCCTCAACCTGGCACTCGCCGTCGATCTGCTCGTCGCCACCCCGGAAGCCAAGCTGGACAGCGGTTTCCTCGCTCGCGGTATCCACCCGGGAGGCGGGCACATCACGCTGCTGAACCGGGCGATGGGACGAGCGAACACCATCGCGCTCGCCGCGTGCGGCCAGTCGCTCACCGGCGAACAGGCCGTCGAACGCGGTCTCGCCTACGCAGCGGCCCCGATCGAGGACATCCCCGCGATCGTGGACGGACTCACCGCACCCGCGGCACGCGATCCCGAGTTGACCCGCCGCGTCATGGCCAGCGTCCGACTCGAACTCGGTCCGCCCGCGGTCACCTGGGACTCGGCGATCGAGATCGAGCGCGGCACCCAGATGTGGTCGATGGCCCGCAAGGGACAGAACTGGTCGTCCCGCGGGCCCGGCCGGTCATGACCGCGCGGCACGACCCCCGCGGCTCGTCGCCGGGCGTCGACGACGCCGCCCTGGCGGAGTTGCGCACCGAGGTCCGCGAGTTCCTCCGCGACGAGATCGACCGCGGCGCATTCACTCCCGACGTGGACAGCTGGATGACCGGCTTCGATCCCGCGTTCAGTCGACGGCTGGGCGAGCGGGGCTGGCTCGGTATGACGATGCCGACCGAATACGGCGGGCGAGGGCGCACTCCGGTCGAGCGATTCGTCATCACCGAGGAACTCCTCGCGCACGGCGCGCCGGTGGCCGCCCACTGGATCGCCGACCGGCAGATGGCCCCGGGCATCCTCGCGAACGGCACCGAAGAGCAGAAGCGCCGCTACCTTCCCGGGATCGCCTCGGGCTCGATCTATTTCGCGATCGGGATGTCCGAGCCGGATGCCGGTTCGGATCTCGCGAGCGTCCGCACCCGGGCACGAGACACCGGTGACACCTGGACCATCAGCGGCACCAAGGTCTGGACCACCGGCGCCCACATCTCCCACGCGATGGTCCTGCTCGCGCGCACCGACGGCACCCCGGAGGACCGGCAGCAGGGCCTGTCACAGATTCTCGTCGACCTGTCCCACCCGGACATCGAGGTACGTCCGCTGCGGAGCATCGACGGCCAGGCCCACTTCAACGAGGTGGTCTTCCACGATGCCGTCGTCGACAAGTCGGCACTGCTCGGCCGACGCGGCAACGGGTGGCAACAGGTGATGAGCGAGTTGGCCTTCGAACGTTCCGGACCCGAGCGCTACCTCAGCACACTGCCGCTGTTGCGGGCGTGGGCAACTCATCTCCGCGAGACCGGGGCAACCCCCGAACAGCGCCGGATTCTCGGCGCCCTCACCGCACAGGCCTGGGCGCTACGACAGATGTCCCTACGCGTGGCGGCGGAACTCTCCGCCGGCGGCAAGCCGGATGTGCTGGCCGCCATGGTCAAAGACCTGGGTTCGACGTTCGAGGGCGAACTCGTCGAGGCTGTTCGCATTGCGTCGGGCGTCGTCGCACGCCGGCGCGGGGGCACCCCGCTGGAGCGTCTCCTCGGACAGAGTGTGCTGCACACACCTGCATTCACCTTGCGGGGCGGAACCAACGAGATCTTGCGCGGCATCGTGGCGCGGGGAATGGGGATTCGATGAGCGAACTGGCCGCTGAGCTCGTCGCGGCGACGACCTCGATGCTGGACCGCATTCCCGTCGGCACCGAGACCCCGCCGCCCGGCGTCGACCTGGAACTGTGGACAGCACTGGCGGACTCGGGTTTCGCGAGTCTCGATGTGCCCGACGCCGCCGACGGGCAGGGCGCCGATCTCGGCGATGCGCTCGCCGTGCTGTCGACCGTGACCGCGGCCGGGGCGATCACGCCGTTCGTCGAGCATGCGCTCCTGGCCGCATGGCTTGCCGGCGCGGTCGGACGGTCACTCGATGGGACCACCGCGACGATCGCGGTCGCCGACGACGTGGAAGCACGCATCGAGCGAAGTGTCGAAGGTGAGGACCGATTGGTTCTCAGCGGAGTCGGACACGACGTCGTCCACGCGGCCTCCGCCGACTGCGTGGTCGTACTCGTACCCACCTCCGACGGCCCGCTGGTGGGGATCGTCGACCTGAGCGGCGCCGGAGTACACATCGAGGACGGCACGGACCTCCTGGGAGTGTCGTTCGGCGACATCCGATTCGACCAGGTGGCGACCGTCTTCCATGCCGCCTCCCCGGTCGATGCCGCCGAGGTCCGCCAACGGGGCGCACTGGCGTACTCCGCAGCCCTCGCCGCAGCAGCAGGGGCAGTCCACGACCTGACCGTGCGGTACGCCTCGGAACGCATCCAGTTCGGCCGGCCCCTCGCCAAGTTCCAGGCGATTCAGCAGCGTCTCGCAATGATGGCGGCCCAGACCACCATGATGGAGACCGCGGCACGGGTGGCCGCCGGGGCGACCTCGCAGGATCCGGTCGGTGCCCGAGCCGCGGTGGCCGCGGCGAAGGTGGTGACGTCCGGGTATGCCGACGAGGTGGCCGCCGCGGGGCACCAGATCCACGGCGCCATCGGGTTCACCTCGGAACACCGGCTCGGCCGGTCCACGACGGCCCTGTGGACATGGCGTGACCGGCACGGAACCGAAGCCGAGTGGGCCTATGTCCTGGCCGGACAGGTACTCGACGAAGGCGCTGATCCGTGGGAGATCATCACCGGGACCGAAGCGCAGCAGACCTCGAAGGGGAACGACCGATGAGCGCGGCGGATCTCGTGGGTGACGAGCTCCGGAACGAGAACACCCCAGACGAGAGGACCGGTGTCGATCCCCGCGCGGCATGGCGTGCCGCCGATTCGGCCGTCGACCACGGAATCCTCAGCGGCCTGCGGGTTCTCGACCTGAGCCGGGTCCTGGCCGGTCCCTACACAGCTCAGATCCTCGCCGATCACGGTGCCGAGGTGATCAAGGTCGAGGCGCCCGCGGGCGACGAGACCCGCGGGTGGGGACCTCCCTTCGAGGACGAGGGCGCGACGAGCGCCTACTACCAGAGCCTCAACCACAGCAAGGAGAACATCTGCCTCGACCTCCGCACCGACGCGGGACGAGAGGTCCTCGCCGACCTCCTGGCGGGTGCCGACATCGTGATCGAGAACTTCAAGGCCGGCACGATGGCGCGGTGGGGTTTCGACTACGACACCGTCCTCGCCGAACGACATCCGCGGATGGTCTATTGCCGCGTCACGGGTTTCGGCGTCGACGGTCCGATGGGCGGCCTACCCGGATACGACGCGGTGCTCCAGTCGTTCGGCGGTCTGATGAGCGTGAACGGTTACCCCAGCGGGACTCCGCTGCGCGTGGGTATCCCCATCGTGGACATCGTCGCCGCCAACATGGCGGTGAGCGGCATACTCCTGGCGCTGTACGAGCGGAACCGTAGCGGTCGCGGGCAGCTGGTGGACATGACGCTGCTCGATTCGGTGATCTCCATTCTGCATCCGCATGCCGCGAACTGGGTCTCCGGCGGTGCGATCCCGCAGCGGACCGGCGATTTCCACCCGACCGTGGTGCCCTATCAGGTGTTCTCCGCTCGCGACGGCGACTTCTTCGTCAGTGCGGCCAACGACCGTCAGTTCCGCTCGCTCGTCGAGGTCCTCGGGGTGCCCGAGCTCGCCGACGACCCGAGGTTCGTGCGCAACGGCGAGCGGTCGCAGCATCGTGTCGAACTCGCCGCAATCCTGGGCGAACGCATTGCGCAGTGGGACCGGGACGATCTCGCGGACCGGCTCGAGCGGGCGGGCGTCCCGGCGAGCCCGGTCAACAACGTCGCGGAGGCACTGACCTCGCCGCAGGTCCGGCACCGCGGGCTGTTCCTCGACACCGACGAGTATCGCGGCGTCGGCGTCCCGATCTCGTTGAGCAGGTCGACTCACCGCCCACCCCGCCCGGCGGTACGTCGGGGCGAGCACACCGAGGAAGTCCTCGCCGCTCTGGGTTACGACCCGAGCCGGTTGGCCGAGCTCCGGTCTGCCGGCGTGTTCGGCGACGGGTAGGAGAGACAGCATGGGACGCAACACGACCGCGCCATCCGAACCCGCACAGTCACGGTCGGTCAGACGTGTCGTCGCCGAGATCGAGCGCATGATCGCGACCGGAGAGCTGCTGCCCGGTCAGCCGATCCGGCAGGAGTGGATGGCAGATCGCCTGGGTGTCAGCCGGCTTCCCATCCGCGAGGCCCTGCGCGAGTTGACCGCTCAGGGGCTGGTGGCGCACCAGCAGAATGTCGGGTACACCGTTGTCCGGTTGGACCAGGACGAGTTCGACCAGATCTATCTGATGCGTGCGGCATTGGAGCGCGAGGTCCTCCGCCGGCTTCCCCGGTTCGACGCCGCGGCACTCGACGAGATGCACGCCATCGCGGCGCGGATCACCGAGGCCGCGGAGCGCGGTGACATCGTCACGATGCGCACCGAGAATCAGAGCTTCCATTTCGCGATGTTCGAGCGTTCCGGGCTCCACCTCGTGGTCGCCGAACTACGTCGCCTCTGGAAACTCGCCATGCCCTATCACGCTGCGTACCTGTACGACCCGGCCGGACGGCAACGCGTGTGCGGGGAACACGACACGATGATCGACGCCCTGGCCGACGGTGACAACTCCCGCCTCATCGAGCTGATGGACGAACACCGGCGCGGCGGCGAGGCCAACACCGGGATGATCCTGGGTGGAGGCCGGCCGTGACGTCGCCGTGGGATCCCGACCTGGCTGCCATCGTCGACCGGATGGCCGCCGCCGGCACCGGATCCGTTCGCGAACAGGGTGTGTCCGGCATCCGGAAGACCCTGGAATCGATAGTGCGCCCGCCCGGCCCGGACATGTGCTCGGTCACCGACGCCGTCGCTGACGGCCTCGGCACGCCGGTCCCGGTACGGATCTATCGACCGCACGCCGCTCCGAAGAGCGGTGCGACGGCACTGGTCTGGTATCACGGTGGCGGGATGATCATGGGCTCGCTGAATTCCTTCGACCGCCTCGCCCGCGACCTGGCCGAGGCCACCCGGGCCGTCATCGTCAACGTGGACTATCGGCTCGCACCCGAACACACCTATCCCGCAGGCAACGACGACGCATACGCGGCGCTCGTGTGGACCCACCGGGTCGCGGCCGACCTCGGCGTCGACCCGGCGAAGATCGGCGTCGGGGGCGACAGCGCGGGAGGCGGGCTCGCCGCCGCGACCGCGTTGCGCAGCCGAAATGAGCAGGGCCCGGCCATTGCACAGCAGGTTCTGTTCTATCCCGGTGTGGAGCGGCGTCGTGATCGGCCGTCGATGCGCGAGTTCGGTGACAGCCCGTTCCTCACCGCCGAGGACATCGACTGGATGAAGAATCTCTACCTCGGCAGCGACTCCTCACTCGACGACGAATACGGAACACCGGCGCTCGCCACCGATCTGTCCGGCCTCCCGCCCGCGATCATCGCAGTCGGACACGGTGATCCGCTACGCGACGGCATCGAAGAGTTCGGGGACCGCCTTCGGGCGGCCGGCGTGCCCACCGCCCAGTTCCGTTATCCCGGTGTGGGACACGGGTTCGCCATGCAGGCGCCGTCGGTGGCGCGGGGTCGTGCGGCGCTCGCCGAAGTCGGCGCCCTGGTCGCCGCGCGCTTCGCGCATCCCGTGCCCGCGGCGGACCGCTGATCCCCCGCGCTCAGGCGCGTGCGGGCGCCAGCAGTTTCTTGATCGGAACGCTCTCGTCCGCGAACACTTCCGGAGACGGCCGATGGCCGCGGTTCAGTGCGGTACGCAACGTCATGAAATCAGCTGGGGAGTTCAGGCATTCCGCGGCGACGAGTCGACCGTCGGCGAAGTACAGCGACACCTGACGGTCGGGCCGCTTCGGATCGGTGCGGTGCACGACTTCGCTGTGACCGCCGGACAATCCGACGATCTGGAGTTTCTGCGCCCCCTGGTCGGACCAGAACCACGGGGCCGGTCGAATGTGCGGTTCGGCACCGAGGAGGATCGCCGCCGCGGCGTTGGCCTGTTCGGTGGCGTTGTCGACGGATTCGAGGCGATACCGCCGCCCGCTCGCGGAACCGTGGACCGTGCAGTCCCCGATCGCGAGTGTCCATCCGTCGGAGGCCAGACAGTTGTCGTCGACGACGATCCCGCCGTCGCAGTCCAGTCCGAGCATCTCCCCGAGTTCGGTCCGTGGTTCGGCACCGATCCCGACGATCACCGTCGCCGCGGGAACGACGACACCGTCGTCGAGGCGCACGCCCCGGATGTGGTTCGGTCCGAGGTCGCTGTCGGTATCGCTGCCGCCGTCGCTGTCGCCGCGGACGATCTCGACGGGTCGCCGGCCCAGCAGGACGACTGTCCCCATCGATTCGTGCGCACGGAGAAGTGCTGCTGCGGTGTGACTCCCGACCGCGCGGGCCAGGAGCCGGTCGGCGGTCTCGATGACCGTCACCTCGGTGCCGGCGGCACGGAGACCGGCGGCGACCTCCAAACCGATGAAGCCCCCGCCTATCACCACGACCGGCCCGGCCGTCGCCCGCTCTCTGAGCAGATCGGCATCGTCAAGGTCGCGCAGGACGAGCACGTCGGGATGGTCCGCGCCCGGCAACGAGAGGCGACGGGCGCGAGCGCCGGTGGCGAGGACGAGTCGATCGAAAGTCTCGGTCCGGCAGCCGTTCTCGCCGGACAGCTCCAGCACCACACCATCGTCGGTGCGGCGCACTCCGGTGACGCGGGTGTGCCGATGCAGATCGATGCGCTGATCGTCGAAGTACGACTCCGCCCGCAACGACAGCGTCGAGGGATCGATTGGGCCCTTGAGCAGCCCCTTGGAGAGCGGCGGTCGATGGTAGGGCACGTGCGGTTCGTCGGTGAACAACGCGATCCGGCCGGCAAAGCCGTTCGTGCGCAGCCGGTCCGCGAGATGAACTGCGGCGTGCGAGGCACCGACGACCGCGATGCTGTGTGGCGTCGCGGTCGCGTCGGCGTCGTCTCTTTTCGTCGTCACCTCAGACCTGTTCGTCGGGGATGGTGACGTGGAGGTCGGTGTCTGCCAGGGTCAGCTGGCACGACAGACGCGAGGTGTCCTCGCGATCCGACGACGTGCAGTCGAGCATGTCGTCCTCGTCCTCGCTGATCTCGGGGAACAGCTTAGCCTCTTCGGGATCGAGGTAGACGTGGCACGTCGCGCAGGACAGCGTGCCGCCACACTGACCGACGATCCCGCTGACCCCGTTCTTGACCGCGGTCGCCATCACCGAGTCGCCCGCCGTGCCGTCGATCACCTTCACCGCCCCGTCGGGCTGTGTATAGAACACCTTGGGCATGCGGACCTCCTACCAGCTGACCGGGAGGTCGACGATCGGCTGGGTCAGGTTGTCGTTGTTCATGACCGGGTCGCCGGCGAGCTGCAGGCCGGGAAGGCGACGGAACAGCTCGGCGATGGCGACCTGCATCTCCATCCGGGCCAGCGGAGCGCCCAGGCAGTGGTGCATGCCGTAACTCAGGGTCAGGTGGGGATTGGACTGACGCCGGATGTCGAACGTGTCGACGTGTTCGATCGCCGCCCCGTCGTGGTTGGCCGACGCCGGATCCCCCATGATCGCCTCACCCTTGCGGACGAGCTGGCCGTCGAGTTCGACGTCCTCGGTGGCCACGAAGGGCACCAGCCCGCTGGGTCCGCCGACCTTGCCGTTCAGTTCGAAGCGCCCGTGCCGCAGGATCTCCTCCACCGCGGTGGGTGTCACCGCGTCGATGTCCTCGAGCAGTACTCGGAGCTGATCGGTGTTGTGCAGGAGCGACAGAACCCCGGCGCAGATGAAGTTGGCCGTGTTGTCGAAGCCGCCGATGATGAGAACCAGGGCGACGGACAGGATTTCACCGTCGGTGAGCGTGTCGTCCTTGTCCTGCGCGTTGGTGAGGTCGCTGAGCAGATCCTCGCGCGGATTGTTCCGGCGCTCCTCGATGAGCGCGAGCATGTACATGACCAGTTCGGTCATGTTGGCGGTGGCTTCTTCCTCGGGCATGTTCGCGACCGCGAGCGTCGCCGAGCTCCACTTCTGGAACTTCGGGCGGTCCTCCGGCGGCACACCGATGAGGTTGGCCAGCATCTGGATCGGCAGCGCCACCGCGTAGTCGTCGACCAGGTTGGTCGGCGCGCCCTTGGCGAGCATGTCGTCGATCAGCTTGTTGGCGAACTCGACCGCCGAGTCGCGCATCGCCTTGACCCGCTTGGGCGAGATCGACTTCTGCACGAGCTTGCGGAGCTTGGTGTGCTGCGGCGGGTCCTCGAATTGCAGTGTGGTCTTGAGGAAGTCGGGAAACTCCACGAAGTAGGGCACCACGCGCTCACCCGTACGGAAGGGCTCGCGGACGAATCGCGGGTCGCCGAGCATCTCTCGTGCCACGGCATTCCGGTGGATGATCCAGGCCTCGCCGCCGTAGGGCATCGTGATCTTGGTCATCGGCCGGTCTTCGGCGATCGCCTTGTAGCGCAGGGCCGCCTCGGACGGGGACACCGGCGAGAACGGGTACACCGTGTAGGCCTCGTCCAGATCGGCTGCGCCGGCGGTGGTTTCGGTACTCATGTCAGGACTCCAGGGCTGTGGGAACGGTCGGTGGCGGGTCAGACCGGCATCTGTGCCGGAGCGACGACCTGCGGGATCGCCTCCGGCGTGATCGACATGATCTGGTCCCACTGTTCGGCGACGGTCTCGACGGTGAGAGCCGGATCGTGGATGCCGGTGGTGTTGACGAGTGCGAGTCGGTTGACGATCCCGCCCGCGACGTTGAACACCTCGCCGGTGACCTCGCAGGACGGATGGACGAGAAACGCCGCAACGGGAGCGACGTGCTCCGGCCGGAGCTGAGTCCGCATGTACTCCATGATCTCCGGCGACAACGTGTCCGCCGCCGCCTCGGCCATCCGGGTACCTGCACCCGGTGCGATGGCGTTGACCTTCACGCCGGCCTCGAGGCCCTCGAGCGCCAGGTTTCGGGTCAGACCGAACAGCGCCCCCTTCGAACCGCCGTAGTGGGCCATTCCGGGGTTGCCGAGCATCGCCTGCGAGATCGTGTTGACCACGCGGGGTGCCGGCGACTCGAGGAGATGGGGCCACGCGGCACGGAGCAGACGCATCGGACCGAGGAAGTGCACATCGAGGTGACGCTGATACTCGGCGTCGGGCACCTCGCGAAAGGGCGCCGCCCGCACGATGCCCGCGTTGTTGATGACCGCGTCGATCCGGCCGAAGCTCGAGATCGCCGCGTCGACAAGGGCTTGTGCACCCTCGTCGGTGGTGATGTCGGCGGCGACCCCGACCGCCTTCCCGCCGGCGGCGGTGATCTCCGCAGCGACGTCGGCGGCCGGATCCCCCGCCTCGACGCCCGAGCCGTCGGTGGTCGAGCCCAGGTCGCCGACCACGACCGATGCACCGCGCGAGGCCAGGAGAAGCGCGTGTGCGCGGCCGATACCGCGGCCCGCGCCGGTCACGATCACGACGCGATCGGTGAAGTCGAGTTGTGCTGTCATGTTGTCGTCCTCGAATCGGTTCGAAACAGATGAGTGGTCGTCAGCTCAGGGTCGCGTCTGGCCGCCGCGGTGCTTGACGTCGGCGACCCAGATCCCGCCGAGCGCTTCGCGTGCGGACTTCTCGAAGTCGAAGACCTCGTAGCCGACCGTCATGTAGAGGGTGCTGCGATCGGGTCCGCCGAGCAGGCAGGCCGATGCGATCCCGCCTTCGAGCGGCATCGGCACCGCGTCGGTGAGACCGTCCTCGGTGAACCGGGCGACGTATCCGCCACCGGGCATCGCCGCCCAGACGCCGCCGTCCTCGTCCAGTCCGATACCGTCCGGCATGAAGGGGCAGGTGGCGAAATCGCGTGCGTTCGAGAGCGTTCCATCGGCCGCACGGTCGATCACGGTGATCTTCTGCGCCATCACCTCGGCGACGAAGACCTTCGAGCCGTCCGCGCTGATCCCGATGCCGTTGCCGCAGTTCAGCTCCGGAATCCCGGCCGGCGTGTGCGCAGTGCCGTCGGGCTCCACGACGATCAGCGACGAGGTGATCGGTGTCTCGCCCTGGAAGATGTCGAAGCCGAGCTGGGTGATGTAGGCACGACCGTCCGCGTCGACGACCATGTCGTTGACGGCCTTGATCGCGAACTCGCTGACATCGGCATAGACGGTGAGATCGTCGGTCCCGTTGCCGCCGTGCACGAGCACCTTCTGCTCGTGCATCGAGACGACGATCAGCCGGCCGTCCGGCAACCAGCCGAATCCGCCCAGGGTGATCGGGACATCGGTGTCCGCGGCGCGCCCGTTCGCGTCGATGACCACGGTCGCATTGCCTTCTGCGTCCAGGGTCTTGAGCGTCCCGGTGTACATGTCCGAGAACCAGAGCGCCCCGTCGTGCCAGCGCGGACATTCCGGCCAGGAGAACCCGGACGCGATCTTGCGGGCCTCGAATGTGGGTGCGTCCGCGGCGGCTACGGCCGCTGCGACGGTGTCGACAGGAGTGGTCATCGATGAACCTTCCGAAGCGTGAGGTGCTGAGTTGTGTTGTGCGACAACTGGGGGCGGTGATCCCGGATCGCCGTGAGATGGATCACAGGGCCGCGTACAGACGTACGTTAAGTGCTCGGCGGCGGGGCGGTCGGGATCTTCCCATTCAGTGGACCCCCACCTGGTCGGTCAGTCGGGAACGGTTTCCGGGTACACCGCGGCGAACCATCCCCGCTGTTCCTCGTCGAGGGTCCCCAACTCCATCGCGCGACGCCCCCACGCCTTGATGAGATCCAGGAAGCTCGTCACGTCGTAGGCATCCCGCTGCTGCGAGAACTTCCCGTCACCGGCGTAGGTGAGGACGCTGATATGCGGTGCCGCGAACCGGCTCCCGTCACCGGGGTCCCTCATCACGTCCTCGAGCCCGACCACGATGGTCCCGTTGGTCTCGTCGATGGCATGCCAGCTCTCGGGGAAGCTCTCGGTGTGCGAGCCGGGGAACTGCGCGAGGCTCGGCTCGGCCCACGCCCAGACCTCCGCCTTGCCCTTGAGCTCGCCGGCCATCTGCTCGTGATAGATGACGTCATCGGTGAACAGCTCGAGGAAGTCCCGCCAGCTCCCCTCCCCCGATCCCGCACGGTTGATGGTGGTGAACCACCGCCGGTATGCCTCTTCGAGTTCTTGCCTGGACCATGTGTTGTCTGCCATGTCGGCACGTTAGGCTCGGCCGCCGCGGTGAGAGCGGGGCCGTTTCCGCTCAGCGGGAGGTCGACGGATTCGACCTGACCACGATGCCCGCGACGCATTCCCACCCAGCGGAAAGCGCGCCGTCACGTCCGCTGTCGATGGTCGACCATGCAGATCATGACCGATCAGACCGCCACCGACATCGACACCGTCGCCCTGGTGTCGCGCTACCTCGAGACGATCTCGAACGGGAGCGCCCCCGAGATCGCGGCGCTCTACGCCCCCGAAGCCCGTCTCGAGGACCCGGTCGGCTCCGAACCCCGCACCGGCCGCGCCGCGATCGAGGAGTTCTACCGCGGCCTCGACGGCGCCGACGTCACCGCCGAGCTCCTCGTCGTCCGCGCGGTCGGCAGCGAGGCCGCCTTCCACTTCCGGGTGACCACGCGTCTGCCGGAACGCACCATCATGATGGAACCGATCGACGTCATCACGTTCGACGACCGCGGACTGATCACGTCGATGCGCGCGTTCTGGACGCCCGGCGACATGACCGTGCAGGCCAGCCCCTCGTCGTAACGGTTTCCAGCAAATGAGACGACTCACTCTGGCGTCGCATTTCTGGAACGTGTTCTAATTCAGGTAGAACACGTTCCAGCTGCGCGCACGAAGGGGACCCCATGGCCGGCTCGACCGATCCACAACAGACCAGCACCGAACCCGAGATCTACGACGTGGTCGTCGTCGGCGCAGGTGGTGCAGGTCTGGCCGCCGCGATCACCGCGGCCCGCAAGGGCCTGAACACCGTCCTGATCGAGAAGTCGCCCTACTGGGGCGGTTCGACCTCGCGGTCCGGCGGCGGCGTGTGGATCCCGAACAACTCGGTGCTGCGGCGCGACGGCGTCAGCGATACGCCCGAGAAGGCGCGCGAGTACGTGCACGCGATCATCGGCGAGCACGCACCGGCGGACCGCATCGACGCCTACATCGATCGCGGACCCGAAGCCCTCGACTTTCTCCTCGAGCACGCACCCCTCGACCTCGAGTGGGTGAAGAACTACTCGGACTACTACCCCGAGGCACCAGGTGGACGTCTCGGCGGCCGGTCGATCGAACCGCGGCCGTTCGATGCGCGCCGGCTCGGCGATGATCTGAAGACGCTGCATCCGCAGTACACCAAGGCGCCGCTGAACATGGTCGTGCTGCAGTCCGACTACCGCTGGCTCAACACCGGACTGCGTCACTGGCGTGGGCCGCTGCGCATGGCCAAGGTCGGCAGCCGGTTCTTCTGGGCACGCAGCCGCGGCAAGAAGCTCATCGCGATGGGTGCGGCGCTGGCCGCCGAACTCCTCATCGGCGTGCGCGAGGCCGGGGTCCCGCTTCGCCTGAACACCGGGCTCGTCGACCTCGTCACCGAGGACGGCCGGGTCGTCGGCGTGATCGCGGAATCCGAGGGCAGGCGGTTCGAGATCCGCGCGCGTCACGGCGTGATCCTCGCCTGCGGCGGCTTCGAGCACAACGAGGAGATGCGCAAGAAGTACCAGCGCGAGCCGATCGGTGCGGACTGGACCACCGGTGCACCGAGCAACACCGGCGACGGCATCAACGCCGGACTCAAGATCGGCGCCGCGGTCTCGCTGATGGACGACGCCTGGTGGGGGCCGACGATCCCGCTGCCGCGCGGGCCGTGGTTCGCGCTGTCGGAGCGGTCGGTGCCCGGCACCTTCATCGTCAACACGCGCGGCAAGCGCTACATGAACGAGTCGCTGCCGTATGTCGAAGCCGTGCACCAGATGTACGGCGGCGAGTTCGGCCACGGCGAGGGTCCGGGCGAGAACGTGCCGTCGTGGCTGATCTTCGATCAGCGTTGTCGCAACCGCTACCTCTTCGCCGGAATCAATGCGCGCCAGCCGCTTCCGAAGAAGTGGTACGAGTCGGGCGTCGTCGTGAAGGCGGACAGCATCTCGGCCCTCGCGGAGAAGATCGGCGTCCCCGCCGAGTCCCTCGTCGAGACCACCGAACGCTTCAACGGTTTCGCCCGCTCCGGCGTGGACGAGGACTTCGGCCGCGGCGCAAGCGGTTACGACCACTACTACGGCGACATCACCAACAAACCCAATCCGAGCCTCGGCGAGGTCAGCAAGGGCCCGTTCTACGCGGTGAAGATGGTCCCCGGCGACCTCGGCACCAAGGGCGGCATCAACGCCGACGCCTCGGGTCGTGCACTGCGCGCCGACGGTTCGGTCATCGAGGGCCTGTACGCCGCCGGCAACACGAGCGCACCCGTCATGGGCCACACCTACGCCGGTCCCGGTGCCACCATCGGCCCGGCGATCGTCTTCGGATACCTCGCCGCCGGCGACATCGCGGCCAAGGCGGCCGCCGCCCCCGCACAGCAGACAGGAGCCTGAACCATGCCGATCGATCCCGCCGTCGCCGTCGGGGCGGAGCTGCCCGAGGTCTCGTTCGAGTGGTCGGCGTCGGATGTCGCGCTCTATCACCTCGCGGTGGGCGCCGCGACCGACCCGATCGACACCCAGTCGCTGGCGTACGTCCATGATTCCGCACCCAAGGTGTTGCCGACGTTCGCGACCGTCGCGGCCGGCTTCCACACCACCGAGCCGCCGAAGGTCTCCTTCCCCGGTGTCGACATCGACCTCGCCAAGGTCGTCCACGGGAGCCAGAAGGTCACCGCACATCGCCCGCTGCCGCCGGCCGGGAAGGCGACCACCCGGACCCGGATCGTCGAGGTCCAGGACAAGGGTTCGGCCGCCGTCATCGTCCAGGAGTCGGTGACCACCGACGACGCCGGCCAGACGCTGTGGACCGCGCGGTCGTCGATCTTCGCCAAGGGCGAGGGCGGCTTCGGCGGTGAGCGCGGCCGGTCGGAGAAGGTCGAGTACCCCGACCGCGAGCCCGACCACCGCCTGCGCATCCCGACGCTGCCCAACCAGGCGCTGATCTATCGCCTGTGTGGAGACCGCAATCCGCTGCACTCCGACCCCGAGTTCGCCTCGCGTGCCGGTTTTCCGCGCCCGATCCTGCACGGCCTGTGCACCTACGGCACGGTCGCGCGGGCCATCGCCGACGAGCTGCTCGACGGGGACGTCGCGGCCGTCGCGGAGTTCTCGGCGTCGTTCGCCGGCGTGGTCTTCCCCGGCGAAACCCTCGAGGTCGAGGTCTGGGACGACGGCGCCCGTCTCCTGTGCACCGCAAGCGTCGTCGAGCGGGAGGGCGCGAAGGCCCTCGCCAATGTGGTGTGTGCGCGTAACTGAGTCACCGGGCGGTCACCGGTCTTCAGTACGCTCTACACGCGGACCGGGAGTCGGTCCGCGTGTACCACGTCGCATATCCACGAGGAGACCGCATGAGCGATTCGCTGACGCCCCTACTTGCCGACAACCGCAGCGCACTGGTGACCGACCTGGTCGGTGTCATCGATGCCGAGGTGGCCGACCAGTCGGGACTGAGCGGCGCCGCTGTGAAGACCGCCTACGCGGCGGTGCAGAAGGTGAAGCCCGGCGTGGTGCGCAGCGCCACGGATCAACTGGCCGAGGACTTCCTGACGGCACTCGCGCCGTTCTGGGATACGAAGCCGGCCGGTGTCGCCTTCGGCGATCATCTCTCGGCCCACGGCGACCCTGCCGCCGAGGCACTGCTGGCGGTCACCGACGGCCAGGCCGATTCGGCCAAGCCTGCACTGGCAAAGGCCTACAACTCGCTGCGCGGGAAGGCCAAGAATCATGTGGTCGCGGCACTGCCGCGGGTAGGCGCTGCCATCGAGAAGCACGCCGGGTAGTCACCCCGTCACGCGTCGTCGGCGGTCACACCGCCGACGAC